>JAFULN010000008.1 GCA_017473335.1 Erysipelotrichaceae bacterium | reverse complement strand
ATACTGATTTTGATTCTGACAAATTAAGGTAGCGTTTGTCAGAATCACTTTTTTCAAAGAGAGTCATTGGTTTGACTCTTTTCGTCATGGATTTCTCTATTTAACAAAATTTCTCTTGATTTTTAATAGTTAATCTCCATTATTTATTATATCAGGTCTTAAAAAGAAAGGGAGTGAGAAATTGTTTCTCAAAATCATTTTCTCAAGTATAATATTTCAGTAAGGAGAGACCCTATGAAAGTTCTTCGATGGCTGCCAGCCTGCATCATCATCCTATTTATCTTTTATCAATCTTCTTTGACAAGAGTTGAATCCAATGGTGTTAGTCTTCATTTGCTAGAGTGGATTTATCCCCTGTTTTTCTGGATTGAACAAGATGTACTGCATGGCCTTTTGCGTAAAGCTGCCCACTTCACTGAATTCTTTATTCTAGGACTTTCACTGCAATGGCCACTTAGTTCAAAACAAATCTTCATCTATGGTCTGTTTTGTCTATTGGTACCTGCATGTGATGAAATGATTCAGTATTTTACCCCAGGCAGAGCTGCAATGATTACAGACTGTATGATTGATGCATCCGGAATGATTTGTGCCTGGCTAGCCATTTCTACTCTAAAAAGGAGGAAAAAACATCATGAGCACTTGGAACCTTGATATTCTCTACACATCTTTAGATGATCCAAAAATCAATGAAGATTTCCAGAAACTTAGTCAATTGATTGCAGAAAACCTGGAACTCTCAAAAACACCTATTTCCAAAGAAAACCTTGAAGCACAGCTTAAGAAAATCATGGAACTGGTTACAACTTCAAGAAGAATCGGTGCCTATCTGTCACTCAATTCATCAACAGATACCACCAACCCTAAAATCGCAGCCTTAAGAGGCCGCTTCATGTCCACAATCACAAAGAACACGATTGCCAGCACACTGTTTGATCAGAAAGTTGCAGCATGCGATGAAATTGAAAACTGGGCAAAAGAAAGTGATTTAATTCATGAACATCTGTTCTATTTAAATGAAATCAAACAGAGCGCATCTCATCTGCTTTCAGAAAAAGAAGAAAATGTCCTCTCACAAATGAGACAAAACGCTTCCAACAACTGGTCACAGCTGCAGAGCTATCTTACTTCAACATTGAATGTTGAAATGGGTGATCAAAACTTAACTCTCTCATCCGTCAGAAATCTGGCTTATGATGCCGATCAAAATGTACGTAAAGCAGCTTATGAAGCAGAAATCAAAGCCTATGACAAAATCAAAGATGCCATTGCATTCTCTTTAAATTCCATTAAAGGTGAAGCTAGATGCGTCGCTGATTTAAGAGGTTATGAATCCGTATTAGAAATGACCCTTGAAAATTCAAGAATGAAGAAAGAAACACTGGATGCCATGATGAGTGCCATTGAAAAGTCTCTGCCTAAATTCCATGAATATTTAAGACACAAGGCAAAACTGCTGCATCATGAACATGGTCTTCCTTGGTATGATTTGTTTGCGCCAATGAATACAGGAAGTGATACAAAAACATATACTCTTGAAGAAGCACATGACATTCTGATTGAAAACTTCCGCCCATTCTCAAATGAAATTGCAGACTTGATTGATACTGCCTTTAAAGATCACTGGATTGACTTCTATCCTCGTCCTGGTAAAGTGGGCGGTGCATTCTGTTCCAATCTGCCATTTATCAAACAGTCTCGTGTACTAACTAACTATGATGGTTCTTTCAGTGATATCGTTACATTAGCACATGAATTGGGACACGCTTATCATGGACATTGCATCGAACATCACAGCATGTTAAACACTGGCTATACAATGCCTGTGGCAGAAACTGCATCTACATTCAATGAAACAGTCATTATGAACTCAGCCATTGAAAACGCTAAAACCAACGCACAAAAAGCTGCTCTGATTGAATCCATGCTTCAGGATGTGACGCAGGTCATTTGCGATATTCATTCACGCTATGAATTTGAAACTGAAGTGGTAGAACGCAGAAAGAATGAATTCCTGTTTGCTCAGCAGCTCAATGAAATCATGATTCAGGCACAGAAAAATGCCTATGGTGATGGTCTTGATCCAGAAGTACTGCACCCTTACATGTGGGTATGCAAATCTCACTACTATAGTGCAGGACTGAACTTCTATAACTTCCCATATGCCTTTGGATGTCTGTTTGCGAAGGGGCTATATGCCATTGCGGAAAAACAGGGTGCTGCATTCATGCCAAAATACAACTCACTGCTTAGCGCTACAACCACTGCATCTGTAGAAGATGTAGCACTTATGGCAGACATTGATTTGACAAAAGAAGACTTCTGGATGGAATCATTAAATCTGATTGGACGCTATATTGATCAGTGGATTGAACTGACAAATGCAGAACTTTAATCTCCATACACATACATCCCGCTGCTTTCATGCAGTGGGATGTGATGAAGAATATGTACTTGCTGCCATTAAAAACGGTGTAAAAATATTAGGATTCTCTGATCACTGTCCAATGGACCAGTATACTGTCTATAAAGACCGAATGAAACTCAATGAACTAGATGAATACATCCAATCCATTCAATCATTAAAAGAAAAATACAAAGATCAAATAAAAATCCTTGTCGGTCTAGAATGTGAATACATTCCTGAGTATAAAGACATGTATCCAAAGTTTCTAAAAAAAGTGGATTATCTGATTTTAGGTCAGCACTTTAACCGTTTTGATCAAAAAGATTTCACTGCCTTTATCACTCATGAAGATGTACAAGTCATGGAAGAGTATGTCACAACTGCCATGAAAACAGGTTATTTTACCTATGTCGCTCACCCTGACTATTTCCTTTATCTGTTTGACAAATACCCGCAGGAAGGAAAACACGCGATAGAACATATCGCAAAATGTTCGAAAGAACTGAATATCCCTTTAGAAATCAATCTTAAGGGCAGAGCGAAAGGCAAAAAAATGATCGATGGAAAAATGGATTATCGCTATCCAAATTCACAAACTTTTGAAATCATTGCGAAACATCATGCACCTGTTTTATTTGGGCTGGATTGTCATAATCCAAAAACATTTGACGACTTCTATCCAGAACTTCAAAATTACAAAGAAGAATTCCAACATTTACATCTCAATTATGTGACAGAATGTCCAGTAAAATGAAGAAGACCTCATCACTGAGGTCTTCTTCATTTTTTACTATAAGGGGATAGAATTAAGTCAACTTCATAGGGGAGATGAGTTAACTTGCAAGCTATTATTTCTTGCAAGATTAGAATACACAATTTCTATCGAAAAAATGTGTAGAGACTGTGTGAAATTGTGTGTTTTGTACAGAAAAGTGAATATTTACGATTGTCTCCACTTCTTCCAACAAGTATAATAATTTTAAAGATAAGGGTGTTTGATCATCCAGGAGGAAAACAAATCATGAGAATTGGTACTATTGGTACTGGCTTTATCGTAGCCAACTTCATTAACGCATCACGCTCCAACGAAAACTGTGAAGTTGTTGCATGTTATTCAAGAAAACAGGAAACTGGAGAAGCTTTCGCTGCAAAAAACGGTGTTTCAAAAGTCTATACAGATTTAAATGAAATGCTCAATGATGAAACAATCGATACAATTTATGTAGCATCTCCAAACAGTGTTCATTATGAACAGACAAAAATGGCACTGAATGCAGGCAAGAACGTAATCTGTGAAAAGCCATTTACTTCAACTGCTCAAGAACTGAAAGAATTGATTGGACTGGCAAAAGAAAAACATCTGTATCTGTTTGAAGCAATTATCCCAATTCATTTACCTAACTTTAAATGGCTGAAAACTCAGCTTCACCGTGTTGGAGAACTGAAGATTGTACAGTGTAACTTCTCTCAGTATTCCAGCAAATATGATGCATTCAAGGCAGGCAAGAATCCAAATGTATTTAATACACAGTATTCTGGCGGAGCACTCATGGACATCAATATGTACAACATCCACTTTGTGATGGGATTGTTCGGTAAGCCTGAAGAAGTTCATTATTTCGCCAATAAAGAAGAAGGCATCGATACTTCTGGTGTCGTTATTATGAAATATCCTAACTTTGTCGCAACTTGTGTTGGATGCAAAGACTCAAAGTCTAAAAATCTTTCACAGATTCAGGGAAATAAGGGTTACTTCTTGATTGAACAGGAATCCAGCCGTGTTGTTGATGTAGTATCCAACTTTGGTTCTAACTTCTCTGGTCTGGCAACTTCTTACAGTGTTCAGGAAAATTCAAATGGCATGCATTATGAACTGAAAGATTTCCTTGAAATCGTTGAAAACAATGATTATGATGCATGTTTAGAACTTTTGGATTACTCTTTGTCAGTCATGGAAGTCATTGAAGCTGCAAGAAAGGATGCTGGCGTTGTATTCGCCGCAGATGCTAAATAATGGAACGCAGATTTGTCATTTTAACAGGAAAAGCTCAGGCTGAAATTCACAGTGAACCTTTTGATGTCAATCAAGAATTGAAAGACAATGAAGCGATTATTGATACAACAACAACCATGATTTCTGCAGGTACTGAACTTTCTCGTGTCTATGCGATTAAACAAGGATTCAGCTATCCTGTATATCCTGGCTATACTGCTGTAGGAAAAGTTTTGAGAAAAGGAAAAGGATTGACTCATCTTGAAGTAGGAGATCGAGTTTTCTATTCTGGACCTCATGCTTCCATCAACAAATATTCTCATGTAGGTACAACTCAAGGCGCAAAAATCTTAAAGATTGATGAACGCATGAGTGATACTCAGGCATGCATGATTCAGATGGGATTAATCGCAATGAATGCTGTCACTGCCTGCCATGGAAATCTAACAGATACTGTTGCTGTCTATGGATTAGGCACAATTGGTATTGTTGCAGCTCTTTTGCTTCAGAAACAAGGTATGCGTGTCATCTGCTTTGATCCTGTAGAAACACGCTGTCAAGAAGCTAGAAATGCTGGTTTAAAGGAATGCTACAGCGTTGCTGCTGACAAACAGGTAGAAACTTTGAAACAGCTCACAAATGGCAAAGGTGCAGAAATCTCAGTGGATGTATCTGGTATTTCACCTGCCATTGTCAATGCCATCTTAGGTACTGCCAAATATGGACAAGTGATTCTTTTAGGTTCGCCTCGCGCTTCCTTTAGTTGTGATATTACACCTGTACTCAATGCCATTCACATGAAAATGCTGGATGTCAAAGGTGCATTCAATCAGCTCAATCCATTCCCACAAACAGATGGTACACGCCAAAATGTCCTGAAAGACTTTGAAACAGTACAGCGTCTGATTCTTGATGGTACCATCGATGCTGATAAACTCATCAGTCATGTGATTGCCCCAGAAGAAATCATGAGTGCTTATCATGGTCTAATGCATGAAAAAGAACTCTGGCACTGTGCAGTCATTGACTGGACTAAATAATGATGAACAGGAACTCATGAGTTCCTGTTTTTATTGTGTATCCCCCTTCAAAAGGAGTATAATAGTGCATAGACAAGGAGTAATAGTTATGAATAAAGAACGTTCAGAAATTGAAAACAAGTACAAATGGGACTTAACTAGTCTCTATGAAAATGATGAAGCTTGGGAAGAAGATTTGAAAAAAGTCGATGAAGCTGCAATGAAGGTTGCAGAATTTCAGGGAAAGTTAAACAATGCTGAAAATGTATTGGCATGTTTAGAAGCAAGCACTGCCCTTTCACGTTTGATTTCAAATCTGTTTACTTATGCTAATCTGAGAAAAAGTGAAGATACTCGTGCAGAAACAGCACAGAAGATGTACATGAGAGTCTATATGACCTATGTCAAAGCCATCTCCAGCATTGCATTTGTAGAACCTGAATTCCTTTCTCTTTCAGAAGAAACACTGCAACAAATCGTGAGTGATTCACGCTTAGAAAGCTATAAATTTATGTTAGAAAGTCTTTTGAAAAGAAAGCCTCATACACTTACTGCACGTGAAGAAAAGCTGCTTGCAAGCTTTGGGGAAGTTCTGGCAGCCCCTGGAGAAATCGCATCCAATCTGCAGGATGCTGACCTAGTCTTTGAAGATGCTGTTGATGCACAGGGCAATGCCCATGAAATGTCATCAGCTGCCTTTGGACCACTTCAGATGAGCTCAGACAGAACATTAAGAGAAAACTCATTCAAATCTATGTACAAGGCATACAAGCAGCATATCAACACTTTTGCAGCTAGTTACAGCGGACAGGTTAAAGCATCTGTTGCAGAAGCAGCAGCAAGAAACTATGCATCAAGCCGTGCAATGTCTATGGCACATGAAAACATTCCAGTTGAAGTGTATGACAACTTAATCAAAACAGTTCATGATTTCATGCCAGTAATGCATCGCTATGTATCTTTAAGAAAGCGTCTATTAGGTGTAGATGAACTTCATTTCTATGATGTTTATGTACCATTAGTACAAACATCAGAAAAACGCTACAGCTACGATGAAGCAAAACAAATGGTCTTAGATGCCGTTTCACCATTAGGTAATGAGTACTGTACAACAGTTCAAAAAGGCTTCAATGAAGGCTGGGTAGATGTTTATCCAAATAAGGGCAAAAGCAGTGGTGCCTACTCATCAGGTACTTATGATTCAAATCCATTCATCATGATGAACTTCACAGGTACATTAGACAGTGTTTCTACATTAGCACATGAAATGGGACACTCTATGCATACATGGTACTCAAAGAATCATCAGCCTGTACAATATGCAGACTATACATTGTTTGTTGCAGAAGTTGCATCAACCGTCAATGAAAACCTGATGATTGAACAGCTCTTAGAAAAAACACAAGATCCTGAAGAAAAACTCTCACTGTTAAATCAGTATCTTGAAAATTTCAAGGGTACAGTTTATCGTCAGACCATGTTCGCAGAATTTGAACGTGAAGCACATGCCATGGCAGAACGCGGTGAAGCATTAGACCCAGCATCTTTAACAAAGTACTATGGTCAATTAGTCCATGAATACTTTGGTGATGATATGGTCATGGATGAAGAAATCGCACTAGAATGGTCACGAATCCCACACTTCTATCGTCCTTTCTATGTCTATAAATATGCAACAGGCTATTCAACTGCCGTAGCCCTTTCTGAAGCCATTCTGCATGAAGGTGAGCCAGCAGTGAAACGCTATCTGGAATTCTTAAGCATGGGAGGAAGCCAGTATCCACTGGATGAATTGAAACATGCAGGTGTTGATCTTACTACACCAGCACCAGTTGCTACAGCACTGAAAAAATTCGATCAGGTTCTTTCTGAAGCAGAAAAGATTGCAGATCAGTTAGGCAAATAATATAAAAGAAGACTCTGTCACAAGACAGAGTCTTCTTTTTACAATGTACACAAGAAGTTTGCCAGATCTGTTCCAAAATAAGTAATCAAAGACATGACAATCAGATAAACAAATGCATATGGAGCAATCTTTTTCAAGATTTCTCCATCTTTACCAAACTGACCACACGATGCACATCCAATCGCAATACTTTGAGATGCCATCATCTTGCCAGCACTTACACCCAATGCATTTGAACCTACCAGCCAGTAAGCATTTGTACCGATTGCCTGTACAGCTTCATACTGAACATTTCCAAACAAAACAGCTGAACTTGTACCGCTTCCTGTAACAAAAGCACCCAATGCTCCTAATACCGGTGCAGCAAATGGATACAGTGAACCAAGCATAGTGACAAAGAACACAGAAATACTTGAAATCATTCCAGAATATCCCATTACCTTTGCACAAGCAAGAATCGAAAACATCGTCAGAATGGTCTTTGACATCTGAATAATTGTACCTTTCAATAGATGCAGAACTTCAGATGCTTTGCATCCCTGAATCTTTGCCCCAATCAAACCAGATAATAAAATCAGAACACCAGGAGTATTTACCCATGTGAATGTTGAAGGAGCAGCACCTTCCCCCTGATAAATCATAAAACTTGATTTAATAGAAGAAAGTGGATAATGAATAAACGGTATCATCTTGCTGGTAAGAAGCAATAACACAAAAATCAAAATGAAAGGTGACCATGCAACCAATGCTGATTTTACAGTAATTGGTGTCTTATCTGATGTGCGAATATCCATCTTGTACTCTGCAGGTGTTTCATGTTTCTGACTATGCAGATAGGCAAAGCCAAATGTTGCACCTAATGAACATACACTCGCAATCACAACAGGCAATTCTGCTCCCACAAAATATGCTGCAAGAATTTCAGGAAGCACAAAGCTCAATGATGAAACTAAAACCATTGGCATCAGTCCCTTTAATCCTTTGAATCCACCACTGACCATCATCACCATCAAAAATGGTGTTACAAACAATAAAGGTGCAGTCATCACAGACTGAATAAATGCCAGCTTTCCTGCTTCAAGACCAGTAATTGCTGCCATTGTCGTTGTCGGAATACCAATAGAGCCAAACATTGTTGGACAGCCATTGGCTAAAAGACAAACAAGAATTGATAAGATTGGATCAAATCCAAACGCATACAACATGCTTGCAGGAATTGAAATCGCAGTACCAAAGCCTGCCATCCCTTCCAAAAAGCCTCCAAAGCACCATCCAATCAAAAGCACTAAAATACGTTTGTCATTGCTGACAGAAGTAATCATACGCTTAATCACTTCCATCGCTTTTGTATGAACTGTGACATTATAAGCAAACACAGCTGCAATAATGACCAGAACAATTGGCCAGATTGCCATCGCAATTCCTTCTAATACAGCAGTTGCAATACTGAACATTGGCATCTGCCAAATCATATATGCTTCAAAAATACACATCAGAAGTGCAATAAAACTTGCTGCATATGCTGGAACTTTAAAGATACACAATGCTGCAATCAGACAAAGAATTGGCAGCAGTGCGAAAATAAACATAGCTACAATATTCATAAAGGTTCCCCTTCCTTTTCAAACAGCCCTATTTTAACATAAACGTTTATAATGTCTATCATTATTCTTACTTTTAAAAAAGTTTTTCATCCAGTCATACGCATATATTCATGTAAAAACATTTCTAAATCACTTCATCTCACTCATCATATTCACATTGTCTAATCCATCATAACCATAGATTGTATCATCATTACTGACCCTGCGTTCAGAGTAATAATAGTTCTCTTCTTCTTTTCCTGTTGTTTTAGACAGTACTTCTGTATACTCTTGAGTATAATCATTCACATACATGATATTGGTTGTAACACCATTAGATGTGATCGTTTCAGATACTCTGTTCCCTAGACCATCATACTCGTTGATGATGAAAGAGGAGATACGCATGTAGTGCATCTCCTCCTCTAGTTCAAAATAGCTTTTTCATAAGAACTAAATCAATAAATCTTCTGTTCCCATTTTTCTTTTCTGACCCATGTACTATTCTCTTCTACATCCCAGATTCGTGTTCCACTTTTGAATTCATCATAGTCATCTGTCATGAATGACGAGAATGCAACTCTTAGTGGGGATATCTGATAGTGAGGATGATTTAGCACCCTTTTAGGAGCATACCCACCGCCAAATGGTTTATACTCCGGATGAGTCTTAAATAGATATTCCCAATACAATGATGCTACCATACAAATCGCTTCATTTTTCTGTTCTTTATTGAACTCTTCTTTTTCTTGATAAAGCTCTTTAACGATATCCACAAGTTCTTCAATCGTTTCTGGAAACTTATGATTCTCTAGCACTTTCTGTACATATTCATCTGTTTTTTCATTGTATTCTTTCATCAATGAAGTAGTGATATTATACTCTTCTGCTTTCCTGTTTAAATAAGGTATCCATTTATCTTTGATTTCCTGTTCAACAACATCTAATTGTTTGTAGAAATCTTCCTTCGATGTAAAGAAGTGTTCTGATTGATATCTATTATCAGCATACATCTGGTAAGTATTCTTATTCCCACTTACTTGAATCCAAATACTATCAAACAAACTGCTTTTTTCATAACTGATACCTTGGAAGATATCATTTTTTACTCTAACGAATGCATTTTGTCTCCAATAAGTAAATCCTTCTTCAGACAGTACTCTTTTCAACATAGATTTGATTTTTGCATTATAGTTTATCATGTTATCTACCTCATTCTTAAATCATGACTCACAAAACTGTTCATACCAAATATTCCTACAGTCAATCCCATTGCTCCAGACAAAGCCATTCCAAACGCTAAATCTCTATTCACTTGAATCATTGATGGTACATTTCTTTTATCTTCTTGTTCTTGCGGACTACTATCTGGGATTATTACTGGAATTCCTACTGGATTAGAAGGCTTATTTTCGGAAACTTTCTTATACAGAATTAAACCATTTTGTAAAGTAAGATTGTACTTTTTTCCGTTTACTTCAATTGTTGGATTTTCTGTGACCCACGCCTCAACTCCAGGATGTGAGCCAATCACTGCATTTTGGTTTCTCTCATTTAATTCAGTTTGATATTTTGCTAATTGTGCAGGTCCAGTGAGATGTCCGTATCTTGAGTCTGGCTTGATTTCATAGATATACATATCAAAAATATCATCATTATTACCTACAATGACTAAATCTGGTCTTAATCTGCTGTCATTTGTATCTGCAATCACGCCAATAGTTTTATCTTTATGTAGCGTTACATTCATCGACAATAAATGCTTTTGTATTTCAATTTCAATATACGTATGAACCGCCCTTCCTTCGGCCATTTTGTCTATTGCATTAAGACCTGAATCGAGTAATTCATCGCCTTTTATTACCTGTCCAAACGCCGATGCCTTAGCTCTAAATATTTCACTAATATTATTTTCAAAACCATCATAGATCAACGGAATTGTTTTGTCATCACTATCCCCAATATCAATCCTAGTTACAGTCCCAACATTACTAGATTCAACTTTTCCAGTAACTTCTTCATTTTCATCAATCTGTAATGAATCATTATCAGTAACTGCTGTTTTGTCGCCTATGTCATCTTCATCTGATTCTCCACTCACATCACCATCATCGAAGTTCACTGCTTCTGTTTTTACAGAAGGTGTTCTACTCGTATCTCTAAGTGATATTCCACTGTTATAATTTGTGTTCTGTTGTTGAGTGGTTGATTTATTGTTTGTTGTTGAAGTTTTAAGTGGTACAGGTTTCTTCAATGGTTTTGGAGTGTATATTAAACCTCCACCATCCATATATGCATTTGCTGCATATTTATTGATTCCACTTGCTCACTTTTTATTCTCCTCCCATATTTTTTTGTTTTAATTTCTCTCCATTATATATTCCTTCTGCAAATATGAGTAAAATTGATGGGAATAAAATTATTAAAAATGCGCAAAAGATACAAAAAAATAAAGCACTAATTGAGAATTCTCCCAATATTTCAAGTGTCTCTTTCATAAGATATAAGACAAGGAGAGCAGCGATTATTTCACCGAAAACTACTAGTGGATTATTAATTTTGAAACATGCGTATCCCTCATTCACAATTTTCTGTCTCCATTTATCTTTTCTTGGTAAATGTTTTAATCCAAAGAAAAGAATATTTATTATAACAATAAAAACCAAAATTGCTTCAAACATTGATAATTCAATTAACGCTGTGCGCCTAAAATTTAATAAACGATGAGCAATAACACCTAATATCATATAGAAAAAAAATAAAATATTATTTTTTTTCTCTTCAGTTTTATTGATTTCAAAATAATTTTGACTTACTTTATAAATTTTAGTTTTGTATACATGAGTAAATAGGAATAAAAATAAACCTAACGGATCCTCAAACAAATCAACAATATAATTCTTCCCTTTTGCATCAATATAACGATATTTCATAATTAATCTAAACTTTTCCTTTCTATCAGTTTTCCAAGATTGTAACCATACTAAATTTTCCTTTTTCACTCTAAACCATCGTAATATAAATATGTACAATTACTGTTTATTACGAGATGAGAATTTATTCTTCTCATCTCGTAATTTGTATCCTATCAATTTCAATAGTTGGTATTTCCTATTGCTGAGGAAATATCGTCAGCAATATATTCAACTACATCAACAACGAATTTCGCTTTATTGATAGTTTGTTCGATATCTTGTTTTATGTCTTTTTCGATTACATTTGCAATAGTTTGTATTCCTAACGTATTTTTATCATAAGCTAAATTTACAATGTCTGATATAAATAATCCTATTCCAAACCCAATGAATGCAGGTATAGTCACACTCATGAGCGTAGCTGCACCCACTACTCCCATCATCAAAGCTGATGATACCCCTGCTTTTACAACAGATTCTGATAAGGCTTCCGCAAAATCTTTTCCATCAAGCATCTCAAATGCTGTTCCTACAGCTGTTCCTATAACTGTTGAAGATGCATATTTCACAAGATTTGGACCTGTTTTAGATAGTTCTTCTGCTACATATTTAGCTGTACCTGACATATTATTTAAAGTCTCTTTAAATGGATATACTATTTTTTGTCCAGATAAAGATGGTAAGCTAATTCCAGTACTTGTTGCTATGAATGTTATGAAATCATCAAAGTTTTTACTTGAGTTTTCAAATATTTGTGAAACCACTTCTCCAACACCTTCTTGATAAATAGACTCTACAAAATCTCTAGTATTTTCCCCAGTTTCAATCTTTGTTTCTGTGCCAATATTATCAGGTTCGATGTTTCCAGTCACTTCTTCTGTTTCGTTGACTTCATCTGTCTTTTGCTGATTTGTTGAATCCTCTGTCTCAATGATAGTTGGAGGATCTATGTCATCTTCATCTGATTCTCCACTCACATCACCATCATCGAAGTTCACTGCTTCTGTTTTTACAGAAGGTGTTCTACTCGTATCTCTAAGTGATATTCCACTGTTATAGTTTGTGTTCTGTTGTTGAGTGGTTGGTT
>JAFULN010000007.1 GCA_017473335.1 Erysipelotrichaceae bacterium | reverse complement strand
TCCTCCTTGTTTCTTCTTGCTTTTGTGATTTCGCAGACCACATTCGCATTATACTCGCAAGGAGGATCTTTTTCATTATCTCTCCGCTTAAGCTTTTCTTTACCCCCAGACTATCTGGGGGTTTTATTGTATACAAGAAAAAGCACAGAATTTAATTCTGTGCTTTCATTCTTTTTCGCATTGCCTTCATTCCAAGCAAGATTTTTTTGCGTGCTTCAGCAGCTTCATCCTTAGTAGCATCTTTGATACCCTCTAAAGGATAATCAATCCCAAGATTTTCATACTTCACTTTTCCCATCGTATGATAAGGTAAAACATCAAGTACTTTCACATTTTTAAGTGTTGCGATAAATTCACCTAAACGAATCAGTTCATCATCTGTATTCAATTCTGAATTCACATAGACATGACGAATCCAAACAGGAATATTTCTGTGTTCCAATTCCTTCGCAAAGGCAATAATGTTATCAATACGCTGAGATGTCACTCTCAGATGCTTTTCTGGATCAATATTTTTAATGTCCAAAAGAACTAAATCAGTAACATTCAGCAACTCATCCATCTTTTCAGGATGCTTAGGATCATACGCGATTCCAGATGTATCCAGACAAGTATGAATTCCTCTTTCCTTTGCAGCAGCAAATAATTCAGCAACAAATTCTTTCTGCATCAGAGGTTCACCGCCAGTCACTGTAATGCCTCCTGATTTATAAAATGGTGCATTACGATCATACAGCGCCAAAATCTCATCAACACTTGTCATCTTGCCGCCTTCAAATCCCCAAGTATCTGGATTGTGACAGTACAGACAGCGCATTGGGCATCCCTGGACAAAGACGACCAGACGAATGCCAGGGCCATCGACGGTCCCCATGCTTTCCAGGGAATGAATTCTACCTAATGTCATTAGATAGAATGATGAAATGTACGAGAGATAACTTCATCCTGCTGAGCCTTGGTCAGCTTAACGAAGTTTACTGCATATCCGCTTACGCGAACAGTCAGCTGTGGATACTTTTCAGGATGAGCCTGTGCATCCAGCAGAGTTTCCTTAGTGAAGACATTGACATTCAGATGGTGTCCGCCCTTCTGTGCATATCCATCCAGAAGATCAACCAGGTTATCAATTTGAGTTTCCTTGTTATTCATGCTCATTCTCCTTCCTCAGCACTCTGATCATCCAAACCCTTCATGAGTGTAGGCGCAGCACACGCCATATTTGAACCCATGCAGTCAAGACAACCAAGCACTTCAACTTCTTTTACTAAATTTTCATCGCTTTTATCAACTTTTTCAAGCAATATGCTCTGATTCTCAACACGAATATTCACATGTCCCACACCATGGGAAATCTGTTTATCCAGCTGAGCAATCAAATCATCAATCATCTTATCATTTTTATTCATTATCTTCGATTGCATCCAGTTCCAGCTCTACTTCAAGATCTCCAGTAGTTACGATTGACTTGCCTAATGCATCAGGAATGATTGAGAATGTATTTGAAATACCGTCCTGTGCAGCTGAGAATGGAAGTTTAGAAACAGAAGACAAAGATGCAACAGCACCCTTTGTATCACGTCGATGCATTGGGTTAGCACCTGGTGCAAATGGTTCACCAGCTTTACGTCCATCTGGAGTAGAACCAGTATTACGTCCATAAACAACGTTTGAAGTGATTGTCAGGATAGAAGTTGTAGGAACACCGCCACGGTATGTATGGTTACCCTTTACATAGTCCATGAATGTCTTAACGATGCTTGCAGCAATTTCATCAACACGGTCATCATCGTTACCATATTTAGGGAAATCGCCTTCTACTTCGTAATCAACAACGATACCATTCTCATCACGAATTGTACGTACCTTAGCATACTTGATTGCAGACAGCGAGTCAGCAACTACTGACAAACCAGCAATACCAGTTGCGAAGTAACGCTTAACGTTCTTATCATGCAGAGCCATCTGAATCTTTTCGTAGCAGTATTTGTCATGCATGTAGTGAATGATATTCAGGGCATTTACATAAACCTGAGCCAGCCACTTCATCATGTCATGATACTTGTGCATCACTTCATCATAATCCAGATATTCAGAAGTGATTGGACGGAATTCAGGCCCAACCTGCTTCTTAGAAACTTCATCGACACCACCATTGATTGCATAAAGCAAGCACTTAGCCAGGTTAGCACGAGCACCGAAGAACTGCATTTCTTTACCCAGTCTCATAGATGATACGCAGCAAGCGATTGCATAGTCATCACCATGAGTTACACGCATCAAATCATCGTTTTCATACTGTACAGATGAAGATTCGATAGAAGTCTTTGCACAGAAACGCTTAAAGTTCATTGGCAGATTTACTGACCACAGAACTGTCAGGTTAGGTTCTGGTGCAGTACCTAGATTGCTCAGAGTGTGCAGATAACGGAAAGATGATTTTGTAACCATGTGACGTCCGTCAACACCAACTCCACCAATTGATTCAGTTACCCAAGTAGGGTCACCTGAGAACAAATCATTGTATTCTGGAGTACGTGCAAACTTAATCAGACGCAGCTTCATTACGAAATGGTCAATAAATTCCTGAATCTGTTCTTCAGTATAAACACCATTCTTTAAGTCACGTTCTGCATAAATATCAATGAATGTAGAAGTTCTACCCAAAGACATTGCAGCACCGTTTTGTTCTTTAACAGCTGCCAGATAACCAAAGTACAGCCACTGAATAGCTTCCTTAGTATCCTTTGCAGGTTTACCAATATCAAATCCATAAATTGCACCCAGCTGCTTCAGAGCCTGCAAAGCACGAATCTGTTCAGACAATTCTTCTCTTTCACGAATTACATGAGAATACATGATAACACGTGTAGAATCCTTCTGATGCTGTTTGTCTTCAATCAGACGGTCAACACCATACAGTGCAATACGACGATAGTCACCAATGATACGTCCACGACCATATGCATCAGGAAGTCCTGTAATAACATGAGAAGAACGGCATCTTCTCATTTCTGGAGTATATGCATCAAATACACCAGCATTATGTGTTTTTCTATGAACTGTAAAGAAATCAACGATTTCTGGATCCACTTCATATCCATTGTCTGCGCATGCCTTCTGAGCCATACGAATACCTCCATAAGGCTGCAGAGAACGCTTAAATGGCTTATCTGTCTGGAAACCAACGATTGTTTCCAAATCTTTGTTCAAATAACCTGCTGCATGAGAAGTAATTGTAGAAATAACATGAGTATCCATGTCAAGAACACCGCCAGCTTCTCTTTCCTGGCGAGTCAGATCCATCACCTGATCCCACAGCTTCAAGGTAGCATCTGTAGGTCCTGCAAGGAATGAATCGTCTCCATCGTATGGAGTGTAGTTTTTCTGGATAAAGTTGCGAACATTGATTTCCTTTGACCAAACGCCATCAACAAATCCCTTGTAGAAATCTTCCATAAGTTCCTCCCTATAATATTTACATTGCCAATATCGGCCTGTTTAATTGTACCCTTTTTTCACAAAAAAGAACAGTGATATTATCCACTTTTCTGTTGGTTTTAGTTAACTCTTTGCTCCACCAGTACTCTACTAGATTTTTGATTACAGTTTTGTTACAATTCAGACAAGAGGTGATAAGCATTGTTCAAAAAAATAATACTCATTTTAACTGGTTTTGCCTTTCCTCTTTTCTTAACAATCTATTCTGCCCAAAATATGCAGAAACAGCTAACCCAAAAAGCACAAGACTTCCTTCAAACGAATCATCCTGAAATCACAGAACATTTTGAAAAGGACTGTATTCAAGCTCTAAAATACCCTTATTATTATATTCGCATTGATAAGCTCAGTCCCTTTTCTTTACCTCAAATTTCATCTTATGGCTCAGATGACTGGATCTTTGGAAAATGGCATCTCATCTATGGATTTGAAGCTGCATTAAGCTATTATGATGAATACAAAAATCCACTTCTCCTTCAGGGAAATTACCTTTATTTTGATTATACAACTGAGGAAAACTGGAACCATCAACAAATAGAAACAAAAGGAAATGCCTATCTCAATCTGGATTCATTCCCTGAACTGTGCCAATCCTATTCCAGCAGTCCATTGGGGTTGTTTTTTTTGGATGATTTTTTAAAGATGACTGGAACTTTCAACGGTCATGAATTCATTCCTGTTCGAATTGACAAACATGAATTCATCGACAGTTATCATCCAACATCACAGCCAGATCTTCAGCGCATCTGCGAACTGGAAGAAAGAAATCTTAATCAGTGGAAGACTCTTTATCAAACAGAAACACCATCTTCGACTGAGACAATCTACGCCTATCATCCAGATGGCTATTTTTATGAGTATACATCTTTTGAACTTGATAAAGATGAAATAACGCTCCCTGAACTTCTTCATCAAGACATTCAGAATCAATCAAGCACATGCATTCTTAATCTATTCGAAAGTATTCAAACTTTCTCTTACCAAAGAGAAGATGGCCTCATCATTGCCTTTGCCCTGCGTTACTGGCCATTACAATATGCAGCAAATCGTCTAATACCAGCCTATCTCATTCTCTTGATTATCAATCTATTTCTATTTAAATTTCTAAAGAAAAGCAAGGCCGCGCAGTAAACTCTGCGCGACCTTTTTTAACGTTCAGAATAAAGCTGAAGTTCATACAGCTTTTTATAAAGACCATCATGTTTCAATAGTTCCTGATGAGTCCCCTGTTCACGAATCTTTCCTTTATGCATGACAATAATATTGTCTGCATGCTGAATTGTACTCAAACGATGGGCAACCATAATTGTTGTACGTCCCTTCATCAGTGTTTCAAGCGCCTTTTGAATCAACTGTTCAGTCTCAGTATCAATATTGGCAGTTGCTTCATCCATCACCAGAATCTTAGGATCAAATGCCAGTGTTCTTGCGAAGGATAACAACTGACGCTGCCCTTGTGACAAGGTTGAACCACGCTCTGATACAGCTTCTTTATACTGATTTGGCATCTGTTCGATGAAATGAGCTGCATTCACTTCATGTGCTGCATCAACAATCTGTTCATCTGTAATCTCTTCATTTAACAAGCGAATATTGCTTTGAATATCTCCTGTAAACACAAAGACATCCTGCTGAACTTGACCAATAGCACTTCGTACTTCTTCAATGCTTAAGTCCTTTAAATCGACATCATCAATCAGAATCTGACCTTTTTGAATATCATAATAACGTCCAATCAAATTTAAAATCGATGATTTTCCTGCCCCCGTTGCACCTACAAAGGCAACTTTTTCACCAGGATGAATCACAAAGGATACATCACGAAGTACATAGTTATCCTTCTCATAGGCAAACCAGACATTCTTAAATTCAATCTTCCCTTTGACTTCATTTAATTTTACTGGTTGTTCAATTTCAGTGATTGTATTCACTTCATCCTGCACCACAAAGATTTTTTCTGCAGATGCAAAGGCATTTTGCAGTGTAGAGAATTGTTCTGCCATATCCTGAATTGGTTCAAAGAAGTTAGAAATATAGTTGATAAAAATATACAAAGTACCTACTGTTAATGTAGAATCAATGACACTTCGTCCCCCGCCAATTAAAACAATCGATAATGCGATCTGAGATAAAATATAAATCAAAGGTCGAAATGATGAGAAAATCGCTAACTGCTGAAGATTTGCCTTGTACAAATCCATCGTTTTACCAGAAAACTCATTATATTTCATCTCTTCATTCGCAAAAATCTGAATAAGGCGCATCCCAGAAATATTCTCTGATAAGAAAGTATTCAACATAGATATACGTGTACGAATAGCACGATGTACCTTTCTTGACAGATTTTTAAAGACGACAATTGCTACTGTAATAACAGGTACCATCACAAAGGAATAAAGTGCCAGTTTTGCATTCATCATAAGCATGACAACAGCTAATCCAATAATCTTAACAGTACTTTTAAACAAACGAGCTAAGATTCTGGAATACATTTCATTCAGTGATTCTACATCATTGGTGATACGTGTCACAATACGTCCTACTGGATGAGTATCAAAGTATCTTAAAGGCAGTGAATGCACATGATGAAACAGCTGCTCACGTACTGTATAAATGATATTTTGTCCTGTCTGATTCAGTGTCATTGTCTGTATGTAGGAACATACCAAAGATACAATCAAAACAAGCATATACAAGATACCAATCTTGACAATGCCCATAATATCAGAATGACGAAGTTCCTTTAAATCAGAACTTGTTAAAACTGTACCTGATAATCCTAATAAATCTATAGATTCTGTAGTCACTGGGCCTTCTTCAGCCAATAAAGTAAGTGCATCATTATCGGATGAACTCAAACCACGAAAATAGACATACTGTTCATCCACGAGCAGCAATCTTGCATAGGATGAACATGATTCTGTATTTCTATCCAGAGCATCTGTCTTAAAGACAAGCTTACTTGATTCAACAATACAATAAGGTTCACTATAACCTTCAATATATAAGTCAATCGCATCCCCCAGCAAAACAGGGCGAATCAGTTCACAGCCAGTAACTACTAGAACCAGTGCAAGACATATGATCATTTGTTTCGTGTAAGGTGCCATGTAGGCAAATAATCTAGTAAAGATGCTTCCCGAGTATTCAGTCTCCATCTTTTCTTCAACAATCTGAGCCATGGTCCACCTCCTCACTGTTCAGCATCTCTTCAAGACGCTGTTTTTCTACCATCTGAGCAAAGCTTCCACCCAGTTCAACCAGTTCATCAAACGTACCATATTCCGCAATTTTTCCTTCATCCAGAAGCAGAATATGATCTGCATTACGAACAGTAGATACACGATGGGCAATCATAATGGTTGTTTTGTCTTGTCTTCGCATTTTAAGATTTGAAAGAATCTGATCTTCAGTGTCTGTATCAACAGCACTTAATGAATCATCAAGAATCAACACAGAAGATTCTTTCAGTAAAGCTCTAGCAATCGCACAGCGCTGTTTTTGCCCTCCTGAAAGTGTAACACCACGTTCCCCAACAATCGTTTCATACTGCTCAGGAAAATCAATGATATTGTCATGAACACAGGCATCTTTCGCAGCTTCCATGATTTCTTCCATAGTAGCATCATGTTTGCCAAAGGCAATATTTCTTGCCAGCGTATCACTAAACAACATACTATCCTGAGGAACATAGGCAATGCTTTCTCTCAGTACTTTTAAAGGAATCTTTTTAATGTCATGACCATCAAATAAAATAGACCCTTCTTTAATATCATATAAACGAAGCAGAAGATTGACTAACGTCGTCTTGCCATCCCCTGTACGTCCTAAAATCGCCAATGTTTCACCTGGCTGAACAGAAACTGTAATATCTTTTAATGCAGGAGGCAAATAATCTGCATATCTGAACGTAACATCCTTAATTTCTATACCGCCAGTGAGTGTCTGCACATCATCTGGATGTTCATCATCCACAATTTCAGGCAATTCATTGAACACTTGATTCATACGTGAAATTGCAGCCCTTCCCTGTGAGAAAGAAGTAATTGAATCACCCAAGGCAATCATTGGCCACACCAGCATACCCAGATACTGATTGAACGCAACAAACTGTCCTAATGTAATCTGTGCAGTAATTGCCAGATATCCACCATAGATAATCGTTATTACATAAGAAGCTCCAATTACAAATTCCAGTAAAGGAAAAACAGAAGCCATCAGTTTCACCACTTCCATGTTGTACTTTAAATTATTCTTATTGATCAGTCCAAAGGCTTCATCCTGTTTCTTTTCCTGTACAAAAGCTTTGATGACTCGTTCTGCAGAGATGCTTTCATTCACATGATCACTCATCTTCGCAAAAGCTTCCTGCTTTTTGGAATAGCGCTTCTCAAACGTTTCACCAAAATAATAGCCACCTACTGCTATGACACTCATTGGAATCAAAGTTAACAAAGTCAGCTTTACATCCACATAAACCATCATGCGATACAAAGATAAAGCTGTCATGACAACTGCATCAAAACTTGAGATGATGGCAGGACCAATCGCAACACGCAAAGCTTCCAAGTCATTGGTAAAATGAGCCATCAAATCACCTGTTTTATGAGAATTAAAGTAATTCTGAGACAGCTGTTCCAGCTTTTCAAACAAATCATTTCGAATTAATCGTTCAATATTTCTAGAAGTCCCAAAAATAAAGAATCTCCAGAAAATACGCCCTACCGCAATCATTGCACACACAACAAGCAGTGAGACAACCAGTTGAAACAACCCTTGATAATCTAAGATCATCAATGTCAGACCATCAATGATATCTCCAGTAATCTTAGGAACAGACAAATTCAAATAGTCAACTGCCAAAAGAATCAACAATCCAAAGACATAACGAAACTTGTATTTCCACAGATACTTAAACAATACTCCCTGTTTCTTCATCAAATTCCCCTTTCATCTAAAAAGCCCACGCGGGCTTTTTGTTTACCAACCTCTTGGTTTTAATATTTTCTCTTCAACATACCAGGCAAATCCTTCATGATCACAGTCTTTCTCTGTAATCTCATCCGCCACTGCCTTAGTATCATCAGCACCATTCAACAGACAAACTCCCCAGCCCGCTTCATCAACTAGTTCTTTATCATTAGACATATCTCCAAAGGCCCAAACTTCTTCAATAGGAATGTCATGTCGTTTACAGAATTCCTTCATCGCAATGGCTTTATTGACTCTTGGATCCATAAATTCAATCAAGTTGGTCTGTGTTTTAAAGCCACGATATTTTTCGGATGGATGTGCTGCACAGTATGCTTCTACTTCAGGCATCTGTTCATTTTTCATACGAAACATGATTTTCGCATTGTCTTCGCTGTACATCTGAGAAATATCTTCTGCAATCTGCACTTTTGTCATATTGCGCTTAGAAGATCGTCTCATGTTTTCGTCTTCTCTCATGCACAGCATAACATCATGATAATACATAAAAGGATTCAAATGAAAAGGTTCCATAAACTCAATAATTTCTTTTATTGTATCTTTCGAAAGCTGATAATAATCAGAATGTGTCTGATTCATTTCATCCCATAATTCTGACCCATTCATCCCAATCAAAACATCAAACGGCCACTCAAATCCCCAAGCTTTTGCCTGCTTGCTGAGCTGCTGATGCACAGATCTTCCAGAAGCAATACCAAACATGACCCCATGGGCATGAAGTCGCTCAATCACTTCTTTTGTCTTTTCACCCATTGGACATCCTGTTGTTACCAGTGTTCCGTCAATATCACAAAGTACTAATCGAATTTTTTTCATTTTCCACCTCAAAAAAACATGTGAATATTATAGCACAATCCACATAAATTGAATCAACGATATAGTTTCAACAATTAATCTCTATATAAATCAGTTGATAAATATCTTTCCCCACTATCCGGAAGAATCACGACAATCATTTTATCCTGATTTTCTTCTTTTTGAGCAAGCTGAATCGCTGCAGATAGAGCTGCTCCTCCAGAGATTCCCGCAAGAACCCCTTCTTTTTTTCCTAACAGACGCGCTGCTTCATACGCCTGTTGTTCTGTGATGGTGATGATTTGATCCAGAACATTTACATCTAAGATTTCTGGAACAAACCCAGCACCAATCCCCTGAAGACCATGTGCCCCTGATTTTCCCTGGGACAAAACTGGTGATTTTTCAGGTTCAACCGCGACAATTTTGATTTGTGAATTTTGTGATTTCAGATATTTTCCAGTCCCTGTGATCGTTCCACCTGTACCAGCACCTGCCACTAAAATATCAACTTGACCCTCTGTATCTTCCCAGATTTCTGGTCCTGTTGTTTTAAAATGAACTTCAGCATTTGCAGGATTGACAAACTGCCCCGCAATCCAGCTGTTTGGATATTCTTTCGAAAGCTCTTTAGCTTTTTGAATTGCACCTGTCATGCCATATTTTCCATCACTTAGTACAACTTCTGCACCATAAGCTTTCATCAATAAGCGCCTTTCAATACTCATTGTATCTGGCATGACAATCAAACAACGATAACCTCTAGATGCTGCAACAGATGCTAAACCAATCCCTGTATTCCCTGATGTTGGTTCAATAATCAGTGTGTTCTGATTCACAAGTCCTTTTTGCTCAGCATCATCCAGCATAGATTTTGCAGCTCTGTCTTTAATAGAGCCTCCTGGATTCATAGATTCTATCTTCACAATCAATCGAGCTTTAAGATTGAATTCTTTTTTTAGGTTGTTCAGCTCCAATAACGGAGTATGACCTATCAATAAATCACTTGATGAAGCAATTCTCATACAATCAGTCCTTTCAAAATCTATAATTATTATAATTTTATATGAAAGATTCGTCAATCTGTGCATATCCATTGACACAGACCAACACAATAGATACACTATTAATATGAAAGTGAGGGATATGTGTGAATCATAAACATTGTTGTATCTGTACATTAAAACTGCACTGTCCCGATCTGACAGATTTTTAACGTTGTCAGAAACATAATGCAGGGGCAGAAATCATTTCTGCCCCTTTTCTTTTTGGAGGTCATTTTATGTTGATAAAAGATATTAAAGCACAAATTCATCATATTCAAACTAGTGATCCTGCATCACGCAGTGCACTAGAGATTCTATTATTATATCCAAGCGTTCATGCAGTGATTCTATATCGATTCTCACATTTCCTGCATGTACATCATCTGCGCTTTTTAGCCAGAATGATTTCTCAGCTGGCGCGTTTTTTAACAGGCATTGAAATCCATCCGGGCGCTCAAATTGGCATCGGTCTGTTTATTGATCATGGTATGGGAACTGTAATAGGCGAAACCTCAGTCATTGGTGATTATGTAAAACTCTTTCATCAAGTTACTTTAGGCGGTGTTAAATTCACTCATGGAAAACGTCATCCTACCATCGAATCCCACGTAGAAATTGGTGCTGGTGCAAAAATACTTGGTGATATCATAGTAGGTCATCACGCTAAAGTTGGCGCTAATTCTGTCGTATTAAAAGATATACCTGCTTATGCAACTGCAGTTGGAATTCCAGCGCGTATCATTCCTCAAAAATAAAAATGAGCACACTGAAACAAGCATTTATTCTTTTCATTATCTGCTGTAAAAACGGCATCTGCCAATAACGATGTTATGATCATATTCTATGGATTCATCCCCTACATCTGATTTCATAGATTCTTCATCGTTATATCCTTTACACCCTTTGTTTTATCCCATTTTGCATCAAGATAGTGACGAATTAAAATAATTCGTCATTTTTCATAGCGTTAAGCTATGACCTGACCTGTATCTTGCCAGATCAGTATCTTTCAACTATCTTTTCTTCCTGCTCGTAAGCCTTTGGCGAAGTTGATCCGTTGAAAGAATCGTTGTATAAGGAATCATTACAAGTTCATCCTGTCTTTAAGTACATCATCTTCCAGTGATGTAAATCCAGCACAGGTTGAAATGATTCCGGTTTGTTTACTTTAGATCGTATCTGTGTATCCGCATCCTCTTCGTGTGATCACATACGATGCTGCCATATGGATACTGCATCCCATTGACTTCATATACTTATCTTTTGCGATCCTGCTTGTATAGGCAGGATCTATTTCTTTTATGGCGATTCTCTCTTTTCTGCATCTGCTTTTCATCGCTTCTGTGATTTGTGTGTATGCAAACTCTGATAATGTCTGATTCTGTCTTTTGTTTTCATACCTCATCATGCTTTTCTTCTTATTGAAATCAAGTTTTTCAATAACGAATGGCTTATTACTTCTCACTGATTCCAATACTGCTTCTTTTGTCACATTCCTGATGATATGTTTTCTTTGATTGGTATTCTTTCCTTTCAAAGCCATCTTTATCGTTTTAAGTTTTACACAGTTTCCATGTCTGTCTGTTTCACACAGTGCGATATGGTCCACATTGATATCGATTCCTACTGCCCCTGTGCTTCTTTCAAACTCAATTTCATCTTCTTCTTTTTCTACCACTGCTCTGATGATGAAATAGTCACCATGATCTATCAAATCATATTGTACTGCTTTGCCTGGTGTATTGTG
>JAFULN010000031.1 GCA_017473335.1 Erysipelotrichaceae bacterium | reverse complement strand
TTCCCTGATACAGCGATCCATTGATAAAATCTGCAAAACGTTCATTCACATCAAAAAACAACTTTGACTGCTGATCGATCTCATTCATGTTTTTACCATCACACTTTTACACTTATAGTATAACTGTCGTTTTCTTTAAGTGTCAATACAGTGTCCTTTCCCTATAATTTCAGTCATTTTTTGATGTGTTTTTGATTCTATCATTTTATTTTTTTATTGTTAGTCCTTGATTTTTATCCTTGTTTTCTGCTTCTTTGAACATGTATATCCTTTTTTGTATCTTGTTTATATTTCTTTAATAAATCTAAAAAAATATTTTTTTAAACAAAAAGAATTCCCTCATCAGGAATTCTTCTTTTTTAGTGATGGATGCGTTGCAAGAATCTTTTTAATGCCGTGAGGGAATGGGAATGCGATTTCTGCTAATCCTTCTTTAATCGACAAGACAATCCCTTCTCCAAATACACCATGAATCACAATATCATTCGCCTTCAATCCGCTACGGCTCTTTTTTTCCATTGGACGCTGTAAACGAACAGGTTCAAAATTATCATCCAGAAGTGAAATATTATATTCTTTTGGTTTTCCATAGTCAAAGGTTGCCCCAATATGTTCCAGTGTTGATTCTTCAATTTCATCAATGAAACGTGATTTCATTCGTGGACGCTGCAAAATATAACTAAAGCCACCTGGTTCTGTAATATACAGCTTACGTTTTGCACGTGTCATCGCAACATAAGCTAGACGACGTTCTTCTTCAAGACCTTTTAAGCCATCCTGCATAGAACGCTCTGATGGGAAAACTCCATCATTCATCCCACAAAGGAACACTGTATCAAATTCCAGTCCTTTAGATGCATGCACTGTCATCAGCTGAACAGCTTGACCCATTTCAATCTCAGACTTATCTCCATAAAGCGAAACCAGCTGCAAATACTCATCCAAAGAACTTTCTGGATAATTAACTGTAAAGTTCTGTACGTCATTAATCAATTCTTTTAAGTTTTCAAGACGTTCAATTTCCTTGTCATCTTCCAGCATGCTTCTGTATCCTGAATCATCAATCGCCATTTCTAAAAGCTTAAAGATTTCTATACCCTCATTTGCTTTCTGACGCCATCTTTCAATCATTTTTACAAACTCATCAATGGTCTTTTGATTCTTTCCTGTAAACAATTTATGATTCTTCATCGCTTCATACATGGAACACTGTTCTTCCTTAGCTTTGGACAGAATTGTATCTATGCTTTTATTCCCTAGTCCTCTTTTTGGCTTGTTCAAAATACGAGTGAGTGCCAAATCATCCGCACCGCAAATCATTCTCAGATAACATAATGCATCCTTAATTTCAGCACGTTCATAGAACTTTACACCACCAAAAATAATATACGGAATATGTTCATCCAAAAGTCCTTTTTCTATTGCACGTGATAAATAGTTTGAACGATAAAGCACTGCCATATCACGCCATGCAATTCCCTGTTTATGAAGTTCACTCATCTTTGTCGCAATCCATCGTGCTTCATATTCATCAGAAGCACTGGAATAATGTGTAATCTTTTCCTGAGATGGATTAGAAGTAAATAATTCCTTTTCTACACGATAACGGTTGTTGACAATCAATGAGTTAGCTCCTTCAAGAATCTGAGGAGTTGAGCGATAGTTTTCATTCAGTATAATCGTTTCACAAGGATCAAAGTCTTTCTCAAAATTCATAATAATATTGACATCTGCACCACGCCACGTATAAATCGTCTGGTCAGGATCTCCAACAACATATACATCATTATAAAGACCCGCTAAATGACGTATCAGTTCATACTGAATCTTGTCAATATCTTGAAACTCATCAACATGAATATGTGTAAAACGCTTCTGCCACTTAGAAAGCACTTCAGGAAACTGTCGAAACATACGCACACTCACCAGCAGCAAGTCATCAAAATCCAATGCATACAGTGCATTTTGTCGCTTCACATAATATTCATAAACCTGTGCTTTTCTTTTTTCCCCTGGCAGCTGTCCAGCCAGCAAATAGGCACGCTCTACAGTGATTTCTTCTCCTTTATTGGCACTGATATAATCCAGCGCAGAAGAAAAAGATAAAGACGTCTTATCCAGTCCAAGCTCTTTATAAGCTTCTTTTAAAATGGCTTTCTGATCATCCGCATCCATTACCGTAAAGTTTCTAGGCATGCCCATACAGACAATATCTTCACGCAAAATACGTACACATAAAGAATGGATTGTAGAAATCCAAACCATAGTACCTGTCTGTTCCATCATTCTGGATACACGTTCTTTCATCTCATTAGCTGCTTTATTTGTAAAAGTAATCGCCAAAATCTGATTAGGAAAGGCCATTTTATTTTTAATCAGCCATGCAATACGACTTGTCAATACGCGTGTTTTCCCAGAACCTGCACCTGCAATGATACGCACATAACGACTATTGGTCACAACCGCTTTTTTCTGATTGTTGTTTAAATTATTGAGCATTTTTTATCACCGTATCAAGTATATCAGAAACTGAGTCATGAGAAAATGAAAAGAAAAAGAAAACACATTGACACTTCTTTCAAAACTGATAGAATTTCATGGTATAATAATTCAGAGGAATAGATATGAAAAAAACTGCAAACAACTGGAAAGATTATGAAATACTGGATGCAGGCAATGGCGAAAAGCTTGAGCGCTGGGGAAATGTAATTCTGCGCCGACCTGATCCTACGGCAATTTGGCCTCATACAAAAAACGAAAACTTATGGAAAAAGAACGACGGACATTATCATCGTTCTAATAAAGGTGGAGGTTCATGGACATTTTCTAAAAAGCTTCCTGAATACTGGACAATTGAATATAAAGATTTGAAATTCAAAGTATCACCAACTGGTTTTAAACATACTGGACTGTTTCCAGAACAGGCAGTCAACTGGGACTGGATGAGTGAAGCTGTAAAAAATGATCCAAGAGAACTCAGAATTCTCAATCTGTTTGCCTATACAGGAGGTGCAACAATGGCACTAAGTGCTGCTGGAGCAGCCGAAGTAGTTCATGTAGATGCTTCTAAGGGCATGATTCAGTGGGCAAAAGAAAACATGGAGCTTTCTTGCCTTTCCAACAATAAGATTCGTTTTATCATTGATGACTGTGTGAAGTTTGTTGAACGTGAAAAACGCAGAGGCAGAAAGTATCACGCTATTTTGATGGATCCTCCTTCTTATGGAAGGGGTCCAAACAATGAACTTTGGAAGCTGGAGGAACAAATCGTTCCACTAATCGAAAAATGCATGGAAATCCTGGATGATGAACCTTTGTTTTTCTTAGTCAACAGCTATACAACTGGATTTAGCGCAACAGTACTAGAAAACATTCTAAAAATGACTGTACTTAAAAAATATCCTGAAGGAAAAGTACAAACTGGTGAAGTTGCCCTTCCAATTTCTAACAGTGAACTGGTGCTGCCTTGCGGCATCTATGGAAAATGGACAAAAGAATAACGATCCTCTATGAGGACAATCATCTTCTGGTGGTTGAAAAACCATCCAATATTCCCGTCATGGAAGATGATTCAAAAGATGAAGATCTTCTGAGCATTCTGAAAAAGGATTTAAAAGTCCGCTACAATAAACCAGGAGATGTATACTTAGGACTTGTCCATCGCTTAGATCGACCTGTTGGTGGTGTCATGGTATTTGCGAAAACATCCAAGGCAGCTTCTCGACTCAGTGCACAGGTATCCTCTCATCAGCTGTTTCAGAAAGAATATCACGCAGTCGTTACAGGTCATCCTCAAGCAACTGGAACTTTAGAAGATGAACTTTTAAAAGACCATCGTACAAATACTGTTAAATCTGTAAAAAAAGGCACCCCAGGTGCCAAACACGCTGTTCTTGAATATGAACTTGTAGCTTATCAAGATCAGCTGAACTTAGTAAAAATCAATTTAAAAACTGGACGTTCACATCAAATACGTGTTCAGTTTTCATCAAGAAATATGGCACTGTGGGGCGATCAGCGCTACAATCCAGACGCAAAACCTGGTCAGCAGATTGCCTTATGGGCAACAAAGCTGACACTGATTCATCCAACCACCAAAGAAGTGATGAGTTTTGAATCATCCCTTCCTCAGCGTGTGCCATTCACAAAATTCAGGAGGTAAACCATGGAAGAAAACAAAAACATTCAGGAAGAAACAGCACCTGAAAAAGAAACAAACTTTAAAATGCCTAAGATTAAATTACCTGAGTTCAACCTGCCTAAACTGGACCTGTCTAAATTAAAGCGTCTGAAACTTAAGAAGAACGCAAAAATTCTCCTGCTGGCAGTTGTGCTTTTAGTTCTGGTCGTTTATGGCATGCTGACAATCCCTGGCATGATTGACAGAAACAACTTAAAGAAATTAGGATATTCAGAAGAAGCCATCACTAAAATCTATGAATTGGAATGGGAAGGCATGATTCTGACTGATGAACTGTATTCAGACAACTTAAATAGAAGCATTGTCAAAGAAAATTTCAGAAAAGAATTCCTTGACTTGTATCTGATGACAGATTCATTAAATGATGATGATTTCCTGTTGTATTCTAAATTAATCTTAAAAGGTTATGAAAAAGCAGACGTTCTAAGTATGTTCAATCAGCTTGAATTCTGGGAAATCACTCCATTGCTGGTATTTGACTTCGTTGAAGATACAGCAGCTTATATCAAAGATGTTGATGATCATCGCGTTGTTAATTCACAGGATAGTTTCACATTGTCAGGAAACTACATCACTTATTATGCTGAAACAGAACCTGTTGTGAACCAGGGTTCTATTGAAATGATGGTCAACAAGCGTTTCGCACTTTCTTCAGACTATGAACCTGGTGATTTAGTTGAAGCTAGAGTTCGTTATGCTTCAAAAGGTCTGATTCTTTCTCAAACTGCTTATGATACATTAACACAGATGATCGACGCTGCAGAAGCAGAAGAAGGCGAAACAACACTTCGTATGTATGCATCCAGCGGATATAGAGACTATGCTTATCAGGAAGATTTGTATGGTACATATGTAAAGCGTTATGGTGAAGAAGAAGCAGACACAATTGCAGCACGCCCAGGTCACAGTGAACATCAGACAGGATTAACAGTCGATATGGCTTCAACATCCAATGGCGGTCTGTCTAAATTTGGAGATTCTCTGGAATATCAGTGGATGCTGAAAAATGCACATAAATATGGCTGGATTCTCAGATATCCACCAGGTAAGGAACAGATTACAGGATACAGTGCAGAACCTTGGCACTGGAGATATGTAGGTGTTGAACTTGCAACAAAAATTTATAATTCTAAACTGACATTTGATGAATATTATATGCTATACATGGCAGATTAAAACCGCTGAAAATTCAGCGGTTTTCTTTTTACTGATATCTTAGTGTATACATTGCAATTCCTGCAGCCACAGCCACATTCAAGGATTCAAACTGATCCATTTCAATCATTAGATTCTGATCACATTCATTTAATACTCTTTCTGAAACACCAGAACCTTCATTACCAAGTACTAAGGCAGATTTCTCTGCTTTTTTTCTTTGTTTCATAAAGACAGCTTCATGAAGTGAAGTGCCATACACCATGATTCCCTCTTCTTTAAGCAATTTGATTTCTTCAGGCAAATCACGTGTCACAACGCTTATCGCAAACAGCGCTCCTTGTGTTGAACGAACAACCTTCTCATTGTACAAATCAACACATTCTTTCGATAATACAATCTGATCATATCCAAAACTTACTGCAGTACGGACAATGGTTCCTAAATTGCCTGGATCCTGTACTCCATCCAGCAGTACAACTCTCTCACGATTTTCAGGATTTGTTTCAACAATACTGCAAACTGCCATCATCTGCGCTTTGGATACCGTTGAACTTAACTGATCCAGTACCTTCTGAGAAACGATCATCGTTTCATTGCGTTTCAAAAAAGGATGTTCAAGACCTTCACGTACTAAAATCGTCTTTACACGTCCATAGCGCAAAGCTTCTTCAATCAGATGTTCCCCCTCAATCAGAAACTCTCCGGCTTCTTTTCTTCCCTTTTTTGTATCTAGTTTCTTCCATGACTTCACTAGTTCATTTGATGTTGATGTGATTGTCTTCATATTCTCACCCGCATCTATGATACCATTGAATGCGCTGATTTGTAAATTCTTGAAGGGAGAAGTTCAATCTGTTTATAAGTAAACAACTCAGAAACTGTCACCAGCTGATAACCCCGCTGAATCAGTTCCGGAACTAGAATTCTAGTCGCTTCCAAGGTTGCCTGATAATCATCATGCATCAAAATCACATCCCCATCCTGCACATGCATCAGTACCTCCGCAACACTTTTATCTTTATTTTTATGAGACCAGTCACGCGTATCAATTGACCATAATATTAAAGGAAATTCCATGTAATTTAACAGTGAAGTACTTGTATTTCCAAAAGTAGGACGTGCAATTTTCATCACATATTGAGGATCCACAACTTCATTCAGCACATTTTGAGTCATTTCTAACTGATGTTTCAATTCACTTTCAGATAATCGAGACATATCCTGATGAGAGTAGGTATGATGTCCCAACTCACAGTTCAATCGAATCATTTCTTTTAAAATCTCACTGTTTTTTTCTATTCGTTCCCCAACAATAAAAAATGTCGCAACACTGTCATATTCATCTAATATTTTCAAAATTTCATCTGTGATTCCTGGATGAGGACCATCATCAAAGGTGAGCGCAACCATAGGTTTTCTTGTATCCAGCATACGGCTTCCAATTTGTATCTCAAAGGCAGAAAGATGACGCATATCTGCGCTTAGAAGCATCATCCCGCCTATGATGACTCCCAGACAAATCAGCAGTTTCTTTCTCATCGTCATATCATCACCCGTTTCCATCCTATGAATGCCCACTTCATTTCATTCATCATGTATATCCTGTATCAGGTGATATGATGAAAATTGTCCTTGTACTTTTGTTCTCTTCTTATGCTTCGCTAGATAGTCTAGTTCTAACTGCTGATTCAATTTTAATCCGCCATCAAATCTTGATTTCTTTGATTTCATCTTTTTTTACAATCATTGGAATGCAGTTAGGCACATGGATGATTCCCTATCTGAATTCATTTTCTGTAGAAGAAATTGTTACAATTGTATTATTGTTTATCCTTCTTTATCTGTTAGATTTCAGTACAAAGCCTTATACAATCCTCAAATCACTGGTACATTCACAAAATCATACAGCTTCAGTTCTAGGTGTTTTATTCTCTTTCAACAATCTGGGATTTGGCATTCTAGCTGGACTAACAACTCTAAATTGTTTCTGGATGAGTCTGTTTACTTTTCTTTTTAGTTCCCTGTTTCTTCAAAAAACTTTCTGTATAACAAAAAAACATCTGCTGTTCCTTCTAATTACTATGATTGTTTGTATCAACGCATAGAAAAAGTGATCTTTCGATCACTTATTTTTTTATTTCTTCAAGCAGCTGTTCTGCAGCAATCTTTAAACCGTCATCCCCCTTGTTAGGAAGACCCAGACATGTATAGATTTCACCCACAAAAATATCCTTTTCAAACAATGTATCAAACATCTGATTAAAAATAGGCAAACACTGTTCCTGTTTCTGCATAGGTCCAAATGGATTCGCAAAGAAAGTTGTACTCAAGCCTTTTTCCTGAGTTGTCCCCAGCGCATAACGCTTGCCTTCCAAGAAAGTTGTCTTGGCTTCTTCTATATTGTTAAAACGTCGTAAACCACGCTTGTCATCATAGTTATTGGCATAAATCACCATATCAATATCATGAGAAGCAACGACAACACTATGAGGTGCTGCAGGGATTACAATACGAGCATTGGTACTTTCAGGATTAAAGAAGACAGAACGGTCAATATCACGATAAGCTGTGCCTTTGTCCAAATCATCCAAACGTACAAATGCACCAATTTCAGTTCCCTGTGCCTTGATTTCATTCTCTTCAAGATGCATTGATCCCATATCATCAAAGACAACTTCACTAGAAATGATTTCATCTTTCGCAACAGAAGTCAGTGCTTCAATCGTTTCAGATTTTCCTGCACCAGAATCCCCAATGAAAACCAGTCCCTTTGTAGAACCGTCTTTTAAATGAAGATTGATCATAGCTCCATGAAGCGGCAGCCAGCCCTTTTCCATCATGCACAGATTGTGCAGTGTCAGACACATTTTCTTCGTATATCCAAAGTAATGAATCACATCATCATAAGATACTTTACCTACCCAGATATCATGCTGAACATCATGATAGAAGATTGTATCTTTCTTATGATCTGGATTTCCAAACAAGACAATGCAGTCTGGTTTTCTGTTGACACATTCTGCTTCTGAAGCCAGTTCAAACAGATTGCTGAGCGCAACTGCAGATGGCGTATAATCGCGATGGAAATAGAAGAAAGTCAATAGTTTACCTACTTTGCATGGGAAACAGAACCACTCATCATTTTCACGCACAAATTCAAATACTGGATTGGTTTTTGATTCTGTAAACATGCCATAGCGCTTATTAGACTTTGTATGAATAATCAGCGGTGTTCTCAACAAAATCGTATTAATAAATGGAATTGAACGCAGCGCTTCATATTCTGCAGGAATATTCCATTCATATTTGTGTACGATAAAGGATGCATTTGTCCCTGCCTGAAGCTGACGATACACACGGTTTTTTGAACCCTGGACTTTCTGCTGAATTGTACGGTACATATTCAAAATCATCTGATTGTACTGATTGTCTGCTTCAATAAAATTCGATGATTCTAAACCTTCACGATTTCTTGTCTCAATCAATGAATAACGCTGCATATTACGCCAGAATCGATAAGCATCTTCAACCACCATCAACAGTTTTTCACTCTCTGTTGTAAGTGGATGCTGGACCTCATGCAGATCCAAAACCATCAAAACTTTCATTAAACGTTTTGTATCTTCTTTTACAGCTTCCAGCGGCAGTTCACGTGTAAACCAGCGATAGATACGAGGATTTGACAATTCATAATCCTTTAAAAACGCTGTTAAAAACTGATCAAAAGAATCACTGGAAATCAATTCATCTGTTGTCGAATAATACGATCTAGAATAATTGATTAATGCCATATTCTTATTTAAATACAATAGTTCTTTCACTTTGTTTCCCCCTTTATACGCTGACGCTGTGCCTCAAAACAAATGGCAGCGGCAGCACTGGATGCATTCAGCGCATTTCTAAAGTCTGTACTGTAAGGAATTACCATATTCTGGTCAGATTCTTTTAATACATCACGACTTAATCCGCGCATTTCTCCGCCAATGCATAAAATCAATGGCTGTGTAAAATCCGTCTCATACATATCTTTTGCCTGATCACGATAGGCACAGATACATGCAAGACCTGCTTTCTTCAATGTTTGAATATCTTCAACTGGATGTTCAGACATAATCCAGTTTATGCGCTCACTAGCACCCGCAGAAGATTTCAAAATCACTGGTTCAGAATAGCTGAAATCACGTTTTGGCATCATTAGACCACTGCATCCCACCGCAGCTAATGTTCTAGCGATATACCCTAAATTAAACGGATCTTCAATCCCTTCCAAAAACACCACAAAAGGTATCTTGTCATCAAGACATACAGAAAGATCCTGATAAGCACGCTCACCAGTTTCTGCCAGCACCCCGCCATGCGTTCTTCCACTTGCCATTGCATCTAGCTCTTCTCGCTTTAAACGTTCAACTGGAACATTCATTTCTTTGGCAAGATAAAGAATATATCCAGTATCTCTGTCTTTTTTCTTTTCATCAATCAAAAGACGAAAAACTGTTCTTCGTCCGCACTGAAGTGCAGCTTTCACAGACAATGACCCCTCAACAATCATGACGAACACCTCTTCTTATCATGTCTTCAGCTTTCATTTCAAATGGACATTTCACCCATACAGTTGTCATTGGCTTGTTGCATAAATCAAGAATCATTCCATCAGTATCTCTGATTTCTTCAACCACAAATTGTTCATTATCAATGGATGGTCCAAAGACTTCCATGATTTCACCTTTGGCAAAACGATTACGCACTTCTATTTTTGTCCAGCCCTGTGCATTGGTGTCTTCCAGTACAACAGCTAAAAAATCATGAGTCACTCCTGCACCATTGATACCATACAGATGATCTTTTTCATCTGGTTCATGATCCAGAAAGCCATAACATGTAGGTCGATTTTCTGCCTTTGTAAATTCATTGGCATAATAGGCAACTCTTTGAGGGCTTAATGGTGCATCTGTTCTTTCCAACTCATCAATCAGCATACGATAAGTCTTAATCACTGTCGCAATATAATACCCGCTTTTCATACGTCCTTCAATTTTCAATGATGCAACATTCGCCTTCATCATGTCATAGACATGTTCAAACGCTAAAAGATCTTTAGAGCTCATTGAAAATGGATGTTCTGGCTCAGAAATCATTTCATCTTTATCCATCAGATGATATTTCCAGCGGCAGCTTTGTGCACATCCGCCTCGATTTGCATCACGCAATGTCATTGCATTGGATAGAGTGCAGCGTCCACTAAAGTTAGCACACATTGCCCCATGTACAAAAGCTTCAATTGGAAGCTCAGTATTCTTGCAAATATGACGAATCTGTTCCATGGAACATTCACGTGCCAAAACTACACGATCAACACCCCAGCGTTCATACAGTTTCACACAGGCTAAATTCGTTGAACTCATCTGTGTACTCAAATGGACTTCCAGCTTAGGTGCAACACGCTTTGCCAGTTTAATGATTGATGGACTAGCCACAATAATTGCAGTAACCCCAATCGATTCCAATGTTTTCAAATATTCCTCAAGACCTTCAAAGTCTTCTTCATGTGGAATAATATTGACCGTTACATGAATATGTGCACCATACTCATTAGCGTAGCGTACTGCTTCTGCAATATCTTCAATATCAAAATTGCTGGCACGGCTCCTTAGAGAAAATTTCTTTCCTCCTAAATAAACTGCATCAGCTCCATAGCGAATCGCAATTTTTGCACGTGCTAAATCTCCTGCAGGAGAGAGAAGTTCTATACGATGTTTCATCCTCTTTCTCCTTCCACTTTTACTAAATTTGTCTTGGTGTACATATACCCTTCACCATAGGCATTATTTATCTCTTTTAGTTTCAGATAAGCTTCTTGTGCATCTTTTCCATTCAGCACTTCATTGAATGTCTGTACTGCTGAAACATATTCATTACGCTCAATAAATAATCCATCCAGCATGACTTCATCCACTCCAGCTTCTTTCATCAAAGCCAGCTCTTTGAGTGCACACAGCACATAATCTGTATAAATACGACATCCATCTTTCTCTTCCAGTATTGGCATTCTTCCTGTACGTGTTGTCTCAATCAATGTCAAATCACGACGATCCTCAAGATTTAGATTCTTATTGATTTCCTTCATATAATTTCTTAAGAAATGACGTTTAGAATGTGCCATCACCTGATATCCATAAACCTGTACAATGGTCTTCCCACTCACTTTTTTTGAAATCTCACAAATTTCATCCAGTGTAATTTCACGTGAAAGCACAACACTATCCAGACCTAAATCCTGCATCAGCTGCACATCCAAAGAATTACACATCAAAGTACTTGCATCATACACCAGCTGAGACACCTTTTCATTCTGTTCAGCAGCCAGATAAACTGCAGGATCACAATACAAAATACGACATCCCAAGTTCAGTACTTCTTTAACAGCTTCATTCAAAGCTTCGATTTCTTCATCAAAATAAAGACGGTTAATCAGCACCATCAAATCTAATTCATTTTCATCACACTTCTGTTTCAAAGTGTACAAATCATCCAGTGAAAAGACGCCGTCACAGCCGCTTTGAAATCCTTTCAAACCCACCATGAGTCCTGAAACACCACACTGTTTCAGTGCATCTATTTCATCTATCGAATGAATACTAACAGTTGTTTTCATGACATCCCTCTACTTTCTTTGTATAGTTTACATTATTTTATCTGTTTATGCCAGTGATGTTGATGGAAATCTTCTCTATATAAGACAATTGTCAGTACTTTCCTCATAAAGATTCATAAACAAAACCTTATAACTTCACGATGTCCTAAAGAAATGATAAAATATACACGACATCTATGAAAGGAACATAGTTATGCTGCCAGGTACATTAAGACATTCCTCATTGCATCAAACCCTTCATCAGCTGAAACAAGACTGGAATTGTAATACCAATCTTTTATTTCTTGACTTTGATGGAGTCTGGATTATCCCAGATGGTCAGTACAAAGCTCTTGTATCAAGAATCAATCAGCTCTGTCATACTTATCAATTAGAAGTTGTTATCACTTCATCATATCGTAAAAATATGGAATTCTGTGAAACCATTTTAAGAATGAACAACTTTAAAGGCATCATTCAAGGCTGCACTGAGCTCAATGATGACGACCGATGTACTCAGATTCTTCAGTATCTTCAAACTCATCCTTTCCAGCATTTTGTGATTCTCGATGATATGTTTTTGGAATCCTTTCAAGGCTTTGCGGTCAAGTGTGAATTCTTTACAGGTTTTGATGATGCAGCCTATGATGAAGCAGTACAAATCCTTCAGCGTCAAATCAAGGGAACTTCATAGTTCCCTTTTTTATATTCTAGGAAAGTTCTCTCAAATCTATGAAAAGTTTTGAAAATGGATTGCTAACTTGAATAATAGTAAAGTTTATGGTAAGATATAGCCACTTAAAAGAAGAAGTTTCTTGGCATATCGGTATACTAAATTGAATAGTAGAATGTATGCTTAAAGCTTCTTCTTTTTGTTTCTAAGGGAGATTGAGCTTATGAAGACCATCACATTGTCCAATCGTTTTTATTACCATGAACTTGATGAAAAAGATGCTTCAGCTATCAAGAATGATTTAGTGCTGTATAACTCTATGCTTCATAACGCGTATAAGTTAGTTTCATTGAAAAACAAAGGTGTTTATATCAAATCTAATGACATTCATAAAGAACTTAAGTGTTTGTATGGTACAAATGATTACTTTCCTCAATCTGTTATCTGGAAAGCACAGGCACTTTTAAAGGCGAATCATGAACATCATCAGTTGTTTATCAAACAGAAGAAACAACAGCTCAAGCGTATTGAAACGAAAATAACTGAGAAACAGAAAAAGATTGAAAGAATAGATAAGCAGATCCAGAAGCTCATTGAGAAGACCAAAGCAGGAAAGCAGACTGAAAAAGATTATCTCAAAGAAGTACAGGTACTTAAGCCTCAAAAGAAATGTTTGAAGAATCAAATGTCTCAGCTCATCTTCAAAAAGAATAGAATCCTTCAAGTCATGGAAAGACCAATGAGGTATTGCTGCTTTGGTGGAAGAAAACTGGCTAAGTTAAGAACGACAGTGAATCTATCTCATGAACAGTGGTACAAAGAATATCATCATGCAAGAAATCATTTGATTTCAGTGTGCGGAAGAAGACAGGGAAAGTATTCCAACAATCTGTTCAAGTATCATGTAGATGAAGACTATATGATCTACAGATGCAGTTCAGAAAAAAGAGAAATCAAATTGAATATCAAGTTTCATCATGATGCTGAACATCTCATTAAAGCAGTCAAACTTCCTCATAATACTCCTGGCAAAGCTGTACAGTACGACTTGATTGACTATGGAGAATACTTCATTATCAAAGCTGTAGTTGAAGTAAATGAAGAACCAGTAGAATTCAATCGAAGTTCAGGAGCAGTAGGAATTGATATCAATGTGGATCATATCGCTTTATGTGAAACAGACAGACATGGAAACTGTGTGCTGCTTAAAACGATACCGATGAATCTAACAAATAAACCAAGAAATCAAAGAAAGCACATCATCAGAAACACTGCAAAAAAGGCAGTGCTTGAATCAGTAAGAAGCAATAAGCCATTCATCATTGAAAGCTTAGATTTTATGCAGAAGAAGATGAACATGAGATATGAAAAGAAATCCCGCAACAGAACACTTTCTGAGTTTGCATACAAAGAAATCACAGAAACAATGAAAAGCAGATGCAGAAAAGACAAAGCAGCTTATAAAGAAATCAATCCTGCTTATACAAGCAGGATTGCAAGAGACAAATACATGAAGTCAATGGGATGCAGTATCCACATGGCAGCATCTTATGTGATAGCACGCAGAGGATGCGGATACATCGATACAATTTAGACAAAGCAGTAAAGAAATCATTTCAACCTGTACTGGATTCTATCCACTAGAAGATGGATTGATAGCTTTGAGACAGGATGAACTTGGAATGATTTCTGAAACTATAATTCTTACAGAAAATATGATTCGCTAAAGGCTTACGAGCAGGAATCATCTATCTGTAAGATACTGGTCTGGCAAGATACAGACTGGGTCATAACTAACGTTACGATAAAATGGCAAATGAATTCATTCATTTGTCACTATCTTGATACACTACTTAAAAACTGTCGTCTTTCTTGTGATATATTTCTATGATATGATAATTGAAGAACTGGAGGTACCATCATGTTTCGTATTTTAGTTGCTGAAGACCATTTTCACACACAGAAACTAATAGAATCTATCCTGAAAGATGATGGCTATGAAGTGATCTGCGTTTCTGATGGACGTAAAGCACTGGCTATTTTAGAAGAAACAACCTTTGACTGTCTTGTGCTTGACATTATGATGCCCTTTATTGATGGTGTAACCTTGACACAAACCCTTAGAGATTCTAATGATATGACGCCTATTCTTCTGTTAACTGCCAAACAGCTTCCTGAAGATAAAAAAGCAGGTTTTCTGGCAGGATGCGATGACTATCTTGTCAAACCCTTTGATAATGACGAACTTCTTCTTAGAATCAAAGCTTTATTAAGAAGATCTAATAAACTGTCACTAAAACAGATTCGTATTGGGGATTTACTGGTAGACTACAATTCCCTGTCTTTATCCAAACACGGTATGACTCTTACATTACCTCAAAAAGAATTCATGCTGCTGTATTTTCTTTTATCACAGCCAGAACGTATCTTTACACGTTTAGAACTCATCAATGAAGTATGGGATGGCAAAGAAGATGTCAGTGATGCAACCATTAATGTTCATATCAATCATTTAAGAAAAAAGCTAGAATCCTTCCCTGAAATTGAACTTGTCACTATTCGTTCATTAGGCTACAAGGCGGTGATTCAGAGTGCATAAAAGACCCAAATTCAATTCATTAGCTTTCTCATTTACCATGACTGTCTTTCTTGTGCTTTGCGCAACATTAACTGTCTTAACCATCATTGCCAACCTTTTACATTATGCAGGACTGATTGACCTTAAAGTACGAACTCTTTTGATTCCTTTGATCTTTTTGGCTATAATTTCACTAATTGTAGGTACAATCGCTTCATTTTTTATCAGTTCACTCTTTCTTGATCCATTTAGAAAGCTCAATGATGCAATGGATAAGATGGCTCAGGGAAACTATAATGTTCGCCTTGATTTAAATCAGAACGAAGAATTAAAACAAATCTCTGATAATTTCAATCGTATGGCTAAAGAACTCTCAAGCACTGAAATCCTGCGTTCTGATTTCATCAACAGCTTTTCACACGAATTTAAAACTCCCCTTCTTTCTATCAAAGGATTTGCTTCTTTACTCCAAAAGAAAGATCTTGATGAAGTAAAACGAGAAGAATATTTAAAAATCATTATTGATGAATCCAATCATTTAAGTGAATTAAGTACTAATGTACTTAATCTCACTAAACTGGAAAACACAGAAATTCTCACTCGTTATGAAGATGTACAGCTGGATGAACAAATTAGAAAATGTATATTAACACTTCAGCCAAAATGGGAAGAAAAACAGATTGAATTTGATTTAGATTTATCTGAAATTCACATTCAGGCTGATGCATCTCTTCTCAAACAAGTTTGGCTGAATTTATTAGACAATGCGATTAAATATTCTTATGATCACAGCACGATACATATCATGCTGATTAAAACACCTGAAAACATCAGCTGTATCATTAAGGATGAAGGAATCGGAATGACACAAGATCAGTTAAAACATATCTTTAATAAGTTCTATCAGGCAGATCAGTCTCATTTTGAAGGTGGTCATGGATTAGGTCTTTCTGTTGTAAAACGCATTATTGAACTACATCATGGAGCTATTCATGCAGAAAGTGAACTAGAAAAAGGATCCTGCTTCACAGTTATCCTTCCAGATTCTAAAAATAGTTTTTCAAAATAATGGCCAGAATTGAATTCTGGCCATTTTCTAAAAGAATAAATTACGTACAGTTCGATAAATCTGATGTCCAACATTGACATCGCTGCTTGTAGATGAAACAGGCTGTTTATAACGTGTATCTTGAAAGAAATCGCCATAAATATGCTTCGTTGACTTCTTTTCCAGATAGACACCCACTCTTGCTAATTCTACAAACTGTCTTTCTGTCAATTGAGAACAGGAAATGAGAATTCGATAAATTTCTTCCAGCATTTCTTTTCTTTTTCCTACTGCTGGATTTTCGTTTACGATTTCATTCAACAACTGAACTTTGAGTGGATCTCTTTCAATTTTCAATTCATCACGAATGATATCTAGAATCATATCTTTTTGTTCACCAGGATATTTCTCAGGCTCACTTCCCTTAAACAAAATTGGATACTGATTATTCTTTTTTAAACGTTCTTCTATTTCTTCAATCTGATAGTGCAGAAGTTCAATCTGAGAAGACATAGCTTCAATATGGGCTATCAGCTTCTGTTTATCATTTTCTAATACATTCAGCTTTTTATCATAATATTCTAACATTGCTTCTTCCTGACTCTTAGAAGCTTCAATTGCACTAAACAAGCACTGTTGATACAATTCATTCATGTTAAATGGCATTACAAAAACTCTTTTTGACATATAATTTTGAATTTTTACCACAATACGCTGAATAAAGGATGCATCACTTTCATTTTTATATTGACTAAAACGCATTAAATCCTGATTAAACAAATTTACATAAATAGGTGCATAGGTCTTTCCTTCAACACTAACGACATGAACCATTCCCTTTAATAATGAAGCGCAGGTTTCAATCATCTCTTGTTTTACAGCACCTTTTTTAAACAGAAGATAAGGAAGATGATTCAGTTGTGGAATCTGTTCAGTTTTATAGAAATGAGGTTTCTCTTGAATCATCAACTCATTGTCTTTTTCAATCAGCTGTCTATGAAACAAAAGATCTAAAAACTGAAACGGCGCATTCTTTTTCGACTCAAATCCAAGATACAGTTCACTTTGACTTTTATCAAAAATCAAATCACACATAGAATCCTCTTCAATATGATAAGCCAGTATATTTTCTTTCATTAAGATATAACCCTGTGAAATCATTGTGACTGGCTGATTAGGAAAATCAGAAACTGGGTAGACAAAAGAGACAAGTTCATGAAATTGTTTTAGTGTCATCGTTTTTACTGGAAGTTTAGATACAAATGTCATCATCATGAATTCTCCTTTAAAATAGATGCACAAACATCTTCTCTGCGATAGATTTCATTGTTGTTTAATGATCTCAGGGTTTTCTTAATCAGTTCCAATAACAGTTCTTTTTTCTCAGGATTGTTTTCATTCGTTACAAATAAAGTATCTTTTCCTAAAGCTAGAACTTCTCTTTCCAGTTTCTCTTTCTTTTTCTTTAACTGTTCCATTTCTGTCATCAGCTCTTTTTGTATCTGCCTGTATTCTTCTACTTCCTGACTGATTTCCTGAACGCTTACCTGATAATAGTTTTCAAGCTCTGTGGATACACTCATTTCTTCTTGCAGTCTTGATTTCAAAAGCTCATCAAACATATAGCTCTGTGCATGTTCCTGTACTGAATCATTCAGCACTTCAGCATAACAGGCTTTTATTAATTGAGATTCTTTCATCCATGGAAATGAAATCCAGTTTCCCTTAGAATAATGGACTTTTATCTCTGGCTGCTTATCTGTTTTTAAACAAATCACATGAGCTAATCCAAAACATCTTTTTGCTAAAGAAAAAGGATTGACTAAACATCTATCTTTTTTAGTAAGAATAATCAACGGCAGCTGAGGTAAATCCTGATAAACTTCTGTCAATTGTTTTCTAGATAAAAATCTAGGTTCTTTCAGTATCTTTAAACTGTGGTCTGGAAGAACATATTCTGAATCGAGAAGATTCACAAATAAATTAGGGATAGAAATCGCTTCAATATATCTGGAGTCTACTTTTAATTCTTTATAAAAACCTAAATCCAGTGTCTGATTTATTATGTTATACATTACCTCAACAACAAACTGAATCTTCTTATAATTATCACTAGTTGTAAACTGAATTCCTAACGTGTCTGCTTCTTTAAAATTTTCAATTTTTAAAATTTTGCGATTTTCTTTATAGATGAATGAATCTTCATTCTGATAGTTCAAATATTCCATCTTATTTTTAGAATTAGCCATCCAATCAAACAAGAATTTCAATAAAACTTGACGATTAAATGAATCATTAACCTGTACATGCGCATAATATTGAATCATATTTCTTCTCCATTTAAACATTATAATTATAACATAACAGATTAATGAACTAAAATTGTTCATCAGTTTCACAGTGTTTGCCCATCCTTCTTATACATCGATTGACAAACTTTACTATATAATGAAAAGACTGTAAATCTCTGATTTACAGTCTTTGTGAAAGTCTTTGCAGTTCATCACGCTTGAATTTGAGAGTTTCAAATTCTTCATCTGTGATTTTTTCAAATTTTGTTTTACGAATGCTCTTTTCAAGGTCACTGATTTTATTCTTCAGTTCCTTTTTCAATTCTTTATCCATGTCTTTATTTTCATGCATTTTTGCCTGAATGTCATTCACCATCATTTCACATTCATTCTTGAATGTGATTTTTTCTTTCTCTTTCTTATCTTGTTCCTCAAACATCTTAGCTTCATTCATCGCACGCTGAATTTCATCTTCAGACAATGAAGAAGAGTTGGTGATCACAATTTCCTGATGCTTGCCAGTTCCTAAGTCTTTAGCAGAAACATTCACAATACCATTGGCATCAATATCAAAGGTAACTTCAATATGAGGAACACCTCGCATGGCACGCTTAATACCTGTCAGCGCAAATTTTCCTAATGACTTGTTATCACGTGCAAAATGACGCTCTCCCTGCAAAACATTGATTTCAACACGCGTCTGGAAATTCGCAGCTGTTGTGAAAATTTGAGTTTTCGAACATGGAATTGTTGTATTTCGTTCAATCAATGGTGTCGCAATACCACCGACAGTTTCAATCGACAATGTCAAAGGCGTGACATCCATCAAAAGCACATCAAAGCCAGAAAGAACCAGCTGATTGCCTGAAAGTTTAGCCCCTTGAATTGCCGCACCAACCGCGACACATTCATCCGGATTCATAGAACGATTTGGTTCAATACGTGTCAGTTCCTTTACTTTCTTAACTACACAAGGCATACGTGTAGAACCACCCACTAAAATTACTTTATTAAGCTGCGAAGCCGTCAATTCAGCAGATTTCAAAGCATCCAGAACTGGATGTGCCAATCGTTCAACCAAAGGATTCACAAGTTGTTCAAAACGAGCACGAGTCAGTGTCTGATTCAAATGAACAGCCTCACCTTTATGCATTGTAATAAATGGAAGCGAGATTTCTGTACGCTCCTGAGAAGAAAGTTCAATCTTGGCTTTTTCTGCAGCTTCTAAGACACGGCTTTTTGCAGCAGAATCTTTTGTCAGATCAATTCTTTCTTCACGCTTGAAATTCGCAAAGATTTCTTCTGCAATCACACGATTAAAGTCATCTCCGCCCAGCTGATTATCTCCACAGGTAGAAAGCACTTCAATCACACCATCACCAATCTCAATGATGGAAACATCAAATGTACCTCCGCCCAAGTCAAACACCATAACTTTTTCACCGGTGTTGTTTTCAAGTCCATAAGCCAATGCTGCTGCAGTAGGTTCATTAATAATTCTTTTTACTTCCAATCCGGCAATTCTTCCAGCATCTTTAGTTGCCTGACGCTGAGCATCATCAAAATAAGCAGGTACTGTTATGACTGCTTCTGTGATTTTTTCACCAAGCATTACTTCTGCATCCATTCTCAGTTTCTGCAAAATCATCGCACTGATTTCCTGAGGCAAATATTCTTTTCCATTCAGGTTTGTTTTTTCACGCGTTCCCATCTTTCGTTTGATGGAAGATACTGTACCTTTGGGATTGGTCACCTGCTGACGCTTAGCTCTGTCTCCCACAAGGCGTACCATGTCTTTTGTCAAAGCAACCACACTTGGTGTTGTCTTATTACCTTCCTCATTGGCCAATACAATCGCCTGTCCATTGTCCATTACAGCCATACAGCTGTTAGTTGTTCCTAAATCAATTCCTAAAATTTTACCCATTGGATTCTCCTTTTAACACCAGAAGATTCTACCGCCGCAGCAGCAGTTGCAAATCATATTAATCATCATCATTCTGCAGCAGAATTCACCATACGAATTCATTGGATTATAGTACTGCTGCTGTGTTTGACGATATTGTGTACGTCCAGTTCTTAAATCAGCCAAAAGCTGCTGATATTCCACTACATCCGGTTCCATCTGTACAGCCATCTGTGCATGTTCCATCGCTGTTACATTGTTTCCAATGCGTGAATTGCACATCGCACTGTAATAATACCAGCGTGCATTACGGTTTGTCATCTGCGAAAGCACATTCAAAGCTTCATGATAATAGCCCTGCTGAATATAGCTTCTTACTGCATTGAAATACATATCTTCCTTGCTTTCATACTGACGCTGATGTTGCTGCTGATAATAGCCACCGCCCGCAAAATCACGGAAGAAATCATTAAAATCATAATACTCTTTGTACTGTGACTGATTCTGATGATAATAGCCTCCATTTGGCTGTGACTGAGAATATGCCTGTCCTGAATGACCTCGTTTTCTCATATCCATAATCTGATCATAGGCATTCTGTACTTCTTTAAACTTCTCAGTATAAGCATCCTTGTTGGGATTATTGATGTTAGCATCCGGATGATACTTTTTACTTAAGGTACGATAGGCTTTTTTAATTTCATCATCAGTTGCGCTGACACTTACACCCAATACCTGATACGGATCTCTCATCATTCTCCCCTCCTTTTCTTCTTAATCATTTCATATTTACTCCATACACCAGAATACAATATATTTCTCAGAATGTCACGATAATCAAAGATTGGCAGTCTCTCAAAAGCTGCAGTACATTCAGCCATCATCATTTCTAATATCATCTGCATCTTCTCTTCAAAGCCTTCTTCATTGAACTGATGCTTAAACAAGTTAAAGCTTCCACTCTTGATATCTTTTTCAATATCTTCGTATGCATCAATCAAATAAATGAACTTTCCTAAATAGAAGCCCATATCATAAAGTGTCTTGTGCCATTCATCTTTCTTGCACGCAAAGATTTCTGCCATCACAATTCCAAAAGCGTTTGCCACAGCATCAATATTTGTCTCGTTGTTTTTTTCATATTCATTGATTTTAGAAAGCTGCTGTGAAATGATTCTGCATTTATCCGGATATTGCTTCTCTAGACGCTCCATACTGTTTCTAAGCATTAATTCTTCCGTGTGCTTGATAACACTATGATCATCCTGCCAGTCATCCTGACATTTATAATACGCCAATATCACATTCATATCCGCACAGTAATCCAGATATGGATTGATGTATTGCATCTGTTTATGCAAAGGATGCATCACACAGCGATGCTGCTCCTTCAATGTTTCAGGTTCATACAGTGCACTCAAAAGAATTGCCAAAAAATTCAAATCATAATTTAAAGTGATTTGTCCACATACTCCATGACGCTGTTTTAAAGCGCGGCAGAGCCCACAGTAAAAACCTCGATATTCATCGAACTCTCTAAACTTTAATTCCTGTTTATTGGTGACAATATACCCAAACATGCTTAGCTCTTTCTATCAAAGTGATTTCTGCAGGATGGGCATGTAATTTCAATCTTTCCTCTTCCAGCAGGCACACGCACAATCTGTCCACACTGAGGACATACAAAATACTTATTCTGTTTGTCATTCATGCCCTTACCAATTGCACTAATCTGATGTCTGATTTTCTTGGTCTTAGCTAAAAACCATTGATTTTCATTGTTTCTCTGATAGATTTTCTTTGAAAACATACGATAAATTGAAAACCCCCAGCAGATATACGCAATCAATGACAGTACTGAATTCTTCACAAAGATATCCAATACCAAAAGAATCAAAGAAGTCCAAATCAGTGTATTGTTTAAATGGTCATTTCCATAACGACCGCTCATCCATCTTGCAAATTTTTCTCTCATTGTTTTTCCTCATTTCTTTTACTGTGTCTAGTTTATCATAGAAAAATAAATTGAATCTAAATTCTTGTCTTCAGATTTTGGAATTTTGTATTGACAATTCCCATAATCTATTCCATATTTAAAAGTACAGAGTAGAATCATGTGCGTTAAGTGCTGGATGAACGGGGAGTTGTCATCCGGACGAAAAGACAATCTTGCGGTACATGCTTCGCATCCCACTGGAATTGAAAAAGACCTCTTTTTCATTTTTAAGTGGAAAGGAGGATTTTTTATGAACATGTTAAAACCAATCTACTGGAAAAAAGCCTGTGATCAAGTCAAAGATCTTCGCATTCTTTGTCTGTGTTCTATTTTTGTATCACTTCAAATCATCACAGCCAGTGCTTTTATTCCTGTCTCAGAGAATTTGAGAATCTATTTCAGTTTCTTTTTTACTGCCCTGTTTTCCTGTATTGGAGGCCCTGTCATGGCACTTATCTGCGGATTTGCAGCAGATATCATCAACTTCATCCTCTTCCCTTCAGGTGCCTTCTTTTTTGGCTATACGCTTTCTGCAATGCTAGGAGCCTTCATCTTTGCACTGTTTCTTTGGGATACAAAAATCACTATCTTGAAACTTGCTCTTTCAAGAATCATCATTACTCTTTTTGTGAATATCTTATTGGGATCTGTATGGACAAGCATGCTGTATTCAAAAGGATTTATATACTACGTAATAAAAAGCGCGGTGAAAAACCTCGCGCTTCTTCCAATAGAAATCATACTTATTGTCCTGATGTTTAAAGTCATTCTGCCTTTCTTATATCGAAAGCATCTCACCAAATCATCAAAACTTACTCTTTTATAATTCCACCTACTTGAATCGAATCATCATAACGTGTGATAATTTCACAGTATTCTTCATAAGTATCCTGCATGTCAGGAAGCTGATCAAATGTCTTTAGATGAAGATTACTATAAGCCCATCCATAACTCGTATAAATCAAATCGCCTTTGGCATCTTTAAGAATCACTTCACGTCCTTCACGAGTGATTCTTTTTTCAATGGTCACAGCCCCCATCATGCCAATCAGTCGTGGAGTACCATCCTGTGCAGAAATCAAGTTCCCTAGTGAATAATACACCAATGTATCATCAATCCACTGTACTGGCTGAATCACATGAGGATGATGTCCAATCACTAAATCAACACCCAAATCAGCTAATAAATGTGCCAGTCCTTCCTGTGTTTCGTTTGGTGTATGCGTATATTCTGTTCCCCAGTGCATTGATACAATCAATACATCTACCAAATCTCTTGCAGCACTGATATCTTCTTTCAACATTTCTTCCGTATACACATTGCACAAGTATTCTTTCCCCTGTGGAACAGGAATTCCATTTGTTCCATAGGTATATGCCAAAAGTGTATACGTAATCCCATTAATTTCACGCACTTGAATCGTATTTCTTTCTTCAAAGGATGCATAAGAGCCTGCAGTCAGCGCATCCTGCTCAGACCAGTATTGATGAGAGGCAGCCAAAGCACTCTGACCTCTGTCCATTGTATGATTATTGGCAAGCGAAACCAGATTGAATCCAAGGTTCATCATAGCATCACCAAATTCCTGAGGAGAGTTAAACTGAGGATAAGTTGAAAGCCCTAATTCAGTCCCTCCTAAAATCGTTTCCTGATTATAGAAAGCCAAATCATAGTCATCCACAATATTCTCTAAAACCTCAACCATGCCTGAAAAATCATAAACGCCATTCTTTTCAGCCTGTTTGTATACTGCCCCATGCAGCAGTGCATCACCCACCATAAATACATCTGCACTCTCTACAATTTCAAATTCTAAACGACTATAATCAAAGGCTGAAAGTGCTGCAGTTTTCTTGACTGGTTCCTTTATCACACATCCTGATAACAGAAACAAGCATATCATTACAATTACTCTTTTCATAAACACACCTAATCAAAGAAACAATACCCTAAATACACATAAAACAGATGAATCACAAATCCTGTAATCCCCAGCATATCAAAGATATCCTTCAGCTGAGGCAGTACAAAATAGCCTAAATCCCAAAATATAAAGAAAATCAGGAAGAAACTAATAAAGATTTTCTTCAGCCAGGACTCATTTCTTTTTCGTTTATGACGATTGCATGCAATCCCAAAGGCAAACATGCAGCATGCCATCGTTATCGTTACAATCGTTGTTTCCAGACTTCCAGAAAGGAAGATTCTTTCCAGATGTACCAGAAATCCAGAACACATCATAATCACAAAAGGCAATCCATAACGATACCAGAAATTGCTCATAAAACACCTCTTTCTGCATATCATCTTAACATATTTTACCTCGTGAGTAAAAAGAAAAGTCCTGTCCATGACAGAACTTAATGAATCTTCGTAAAAAACGTCAGCAGATAGATTCCAGATAGTCCAACCAAAAGATAGACAATCATAACAAGAAATGGAATACTTCCAAACAGGAATTCAACTAGATTAAATCCCGCAATTCCAATCAGACCCCAGTTGATGCATCCAATGACGCCAATCAAAAGTGCTGTCATATCTAACATTTTCATCATATCACTCCTTTAATTCTAACTTGCCCATTCTTAGAAAAAATATACACATCATTCGAATTTGAGTTATAATATGACGTATAGAAAAGAGGGTTTGAGTATGTCGTTTGTACGTAAAACTGCAAATTTAACTCCAATTGTTGATACAGTCTTCTCCATTGTTAAACTTGCTCAGCAGGATAAAATGGAAAATGGACCAGAGCATGTCGTTGATGCAACAATTGGCTCATTGTATGATGAATCAGGTACATTAGTTGCCTATAAGAGTTTTTTTGATCATTATAACGCTATGGACAACAAATCTAAGGCAAAATATGCTGCTAGCTTTACTGGAAACGAAAGCTTCCGTCATCAAGTCATCAACTGGGTATTTCAAAACCATGCCCCTTCTTTAACAAAGAAAGTCATCGCAACACCAGGAGGATCAGGGGCAATATCTACCACCTTCAATATGATTTTAGATCAGAATGAAACAGTCATTCTTCCTGAAATCGCATGGGGTTCATATAAACTCATGGCTCAGCAGAACTGTCTAAATACCATCTCATACTCCATGTTTGAAGAGGATCACTTTAATCTGAGTTCTTTTAAACAAGTTTGTACAGAAGTACTCAATCAACAGCACAAACTGCTAGTTGTCATCAATGACCCTTGTCACAATCCAACTGGATATTCTTTAAGTCATGAAGAATGGAATGAAATCATTGCTTTCCTAAACGAATGTTCAAAACAGGGACCTGTTGTCATTCTGAATGATATTGCCTATATTGACTATGGATACAATCAAAATGAAATACGTTCCTATTATGACTGTTTTGAAAAACTGAATGACAATGTCTTTTTAGTTGTTGCTTTCTCTATTTCTAAAACATGTACTTCGTATGGTCTTCGCTGTGGTGCTGCTGTATTATGCGCTAAAGATCCTCAGCAGGTGCGCGAAGTAGAAATCGTCTTTGAAAAAGCTGCCCGTGCAACCTGGAGCAACATTCCAAATGCAGCCATGGATAACTTCAGCTGGGTCACAACTGAAAATCTAGAGAATTTCCTCAATGAAAAACAGTCCTACATTGATCTATTGAAACAGCGCTCCTCTATCTTCCTCAAAGAAGCAAAAGAGGCAAACCTTCCAATCTATCCATACAAAGAAGGTTTCTTTGTCACTGTGAAAATTGATAATGATCTGAAACAGAAATATCATGAAGCACTGATGAAAGAGCACATCTATACTGTTCAAGTCAACAAAGGAATCCGTGTTGCAGTATGTTCACTCCCTGTTGAAAAATGCTATGGTTTAGCTCAAAGAATGAAAAAAATATTAGATTCAATAAAATGATATTAAAATGGACGCCTATAGGCGTCCATTAAATTTTCAATGAATATTTACGCATATCCCAGACTTCTGAAACAAGACCCTCATAGAAATCAGGTTCATGACATACAAGTAAAATTGTACCCGGATATTCCATTAAAGCACGTCGAAGTTCATTTTTAGCATCCTGATCCAGATGATTTGTAGGTTCATCCAGGACCAGTACATTGTGAGGTGAATTCATCAGTTTACAAAGTCTCAGCTTTGCCTGTTCACCCCCAGAAAGAACCATCACCTTAGATTCAATCTGATCTGTCGTTAATCCACATTTTGCCAAAGCACTTCTAACTTCAAACTGTGTCCAGCTTGGATATTCATTCCAAAGTGCATCAATACAAGTAATGTTTTCACTTGATGATTCTTGTTCAAAATAGCCAAAATCAACATATTCTCCATGTTCTAAAGAACCTGAAATCGCTGGAATCAATTCCATCAAGCTCTTTAACAATGTACTTTTACCTAATCCATTAGCACCTGTCAAAGCAATTTTCATTCCCTTTTCAAGCTTCAAATTCATCGGTGCACTAATCGCTGAATCATAGCCAATCACTAAATCATGAGTCTCTACAATGACACGAGAAGGTGTTCTTCCCATCATAAAATTAAATTCTGGCTTTGGTTTTTCAGACTTTAATTCAATACGCTCCATCTTTTCAAGACGTTTTGCACGAGAATTGGCCATACCGCGAGTCGCAACACGAGCTTTATTGCGTGCCACAAAATCCTCAAGACGTTCAATTTCCTTCACCTGACGATTATAGGCAGCTTCCAGCTGTCTTTTTTCTATTTCATACAAACGCTGAAATTCATCATAATTGCCTGAATATCGTGTTAATTTCGGTGCTTCCACATGATAAATTACATTCACTACATCATTTAAGAAAGGAATATCATGACTAATCAAAATAAACGCATTTTCATAATCCAGAAGATACTGTTTCAGCCAGACAATATGTTCCGCATCCAGATAGTTTGTCGGTTCATCCAACAAAAGAATGTCTGGCTTTTCAAGAAGCAGTTTAGCCAAAAGCACTTTTGTACGCTGTCCTCCAGAAAGCTCTTCTACATCACGGTCAAGTCCAATATCTTTTAATCCTAATGCCTGAGATACTTCATCAATCTTTGAATCAATCAAATAAAAGTCATGATGTTCAAGATTATCCTGCATTTCACCAATCTCTTCCAAAAGCTGATTCATTTCATCTTCACTGCAATCCGTCATCTTCATATAAGCATCACTGATTGCCTGTTCCATTTCAAACAAATCATCATACGCTTTTTTTAAGACATCTGTAATTGTCTGACCTTTTTCAAGTACTGTATGCTGATCCAGATAACCAACTTTTACTTTACTAGACCAGATGATTTTCCCCTCATCAGGTTCAAGTGTATTGGTAATAATCTTCATGAAGGTACTTTTCCCTTCACCATTGGCTCCTACAAGACCAATATGTTCACCTTTTAATAAACGGAATGAAACATCTTCAAAGATTTCTCTTCCACCAAATCCATGACTCAATCGTTCTACTGTTAATATGCTCATAATCATCCCTCTTAACGATACAAGTTTACCTGAGATGACCTTTTCTTGCAAGAGAAAAGACGTTTTCTCTTTTGAAAACGTCTTCATCTTAATTAATACTTTCTATGCATGTCAACCTGAGAAAAGTCAAAGGTTGTCAGACTCTCTTTAATGGTCTGTGGTTTTTCCTTGGCATTTTCAGCCACCATGCGTTTACGAGCCACGGTGATATCTTCTACCACAACAGGACCATTCAAACATCCGCCAGGACAGCTCATTCCTTCTAAAAGATTAGCATCCAAACGTCCAACTTTCATCAACAGCAGATTCTTCTTGCAGTCCATACAGCCATCCGCATAAACAGCTTTCACTGGTTTTTCATAGCCAGCTTCTTTTGCCATTTGCAGCACAGACTTTGTTACACCAGTACCTACCGCAAAATTACGTCCAAAAACAGTTGGAACTGGTCCATCATCTGGTTCAACTTCCATTGGATAAATATGCTGGGACACCAGCATCGCTGCAAGTTCCTGATAAGAAAGAACATAATCTGTTTCTGTACCAGGCATCTGTGCTTCCTGTTTTTTCGCAACACATGGACCAATGAAACATACCTTTACTTCAGGATCTTTCATTTTCAAATAACGAGCCAGTGCAACCATTGGTGAAACCGTTGTCGACATGTTCTTTTGATAAACTGTTGGATAATGAATACGAGCCATATTTAAGAAAGCAGGGCAGCAGGATGTCGTCAAGTTGATTCCCTGTTCCTGTTTTTCTACAAACTCTTCAAATTCATAATAAGACACTGCATCTGCACCGACCGCAACTTCCACTGCATCCGCAAAACCAAGCATCTTGATGCTTGCTTTAATCTGCGGAATCGTCGCTTCATCAAACTGTCCCTGAATCGAAGGGGCAAAAGTCGCAATGACTTTCTTTCCAGCTTTAATATCTTCAATCACAGGCACCATCCAGCTCAAATCTTCAATAGCACCAAATGGACAAGCTTTTTCACACTGACCACAGTTAATGCACTTGTTTTCATCAATCACTGCAATATGTGCTTCATCCCAATGAATCGCATCCACTGGACACTTTTGAACACATGGTCTTTCTGTCACAACAATCGCATTGTACTGACAGTTTCTTGCACACGCACCACATTCACGACACTTTTCATAATTGATGATAGCACGTTCTTTTCCCATCGTAATTGCATTGAAATTACAAGAAGACATACATGATTTTGCCATACATTTACGACAGTTGTCAGTAATACGAATCTTATGAATTGTACATCCGTCACATGCTGGTTCAAGGATACGAACAATCTGTTTCTTGTTTTCAACTTCTTTTCCTGTCTGTGGATCCTTTAAACATGCAATCTTCGTTCTTTCACGAATGATTTCTCTTTCTTTATAAATACAGCAGCGAAAATAAGCAGTGTTGGTTGGAATCAAAAGATGCGCAAGTTCATCTGGCAGATTGTCATTTAACTTTCCTTCAAAACAGCGTTTGGCTACTTCACGCATAACATCAAACTTAAACTGTTTTGCCTCATGCTGAAACATTGACATAATACTTCTCCCCTTTAGTATTTTTATTCACTTTTGTTATAACATATTCAAGCTCTGATTTCCATAATGAGGAAAAAGAAAAACTGAACAGTTTCCTGTTCAGTTGTTAATCTTCAGCTTTACCTGCAGCTCGCATTGCATAGCGACGTTCAAGATTTGTCAAATAACGCTTGCGAACTCGAATGTCTGTAGGTGTACATTCTACAATTTCATCATCATTAATGAATTCAATCGCTTCTTCCAAAGACAAAATCTTTGCAGGAACAAGCTTCATCGCTTCGTCATTTCCTGTAGAACGAACTGCAGTCATCTTCTTGTTTTTGATTGGATTGACTTCCATATCCAGATTACGTGCACTCATACCAATAATCATGCCTTCGTATACATCTGTCTGAGGCGTAATAAACAGCTGTCCGCGTTCCTGAATATTCCAAAGGGCATATGTCATTGCAGAGCCAGTTTCTGTTGAAATCAAAGCTCCATTTGCGCGCTGTGCAATTTCCCCCTTATAAGGTTCATAGCCCGACAATCGACGCACCATCGTACCTTCACCACGTGTATCATTGATGAATTCTGAACGATATCCCAAAAGTCCACGAGTAGGAGCCTTATATTCAATACGAGTATAGCTTCCTTCCTCTGCCATATCTACCATAACCCCTTTTCTAAGGTTCAGTTTAGAAATAACAGTTCCTGAATATTCAGTAGGTACAGAACATACCACTTCTTCAACAGGTTCATATACTTCACCATCAATCTTCTGAAGGATGACCTGTGGTTTTGATACAGCTACTTCATATCCTTCACGGCGCATGTTTTCAATCAGAATGGATAAATGCAGTTCACCACGTCCAGACACTTTAAATGTATCTGTAGAATCTGTCTCTTCAACACGCAGTCCAACATTGACTTCCAGTTCTTTTTCAAGACGTTCACGAATATTTCTAGAAGTGACATATTTCCCAGACTTACCCGCAAAAGGAGATGTATTGACCATAAAATTCATCGATAAAGTAGGTTCTTCAATTTCAATTTGAGGCATTGGAAGCGGATTTCCAACAGGACAGATCGTATCCCCGATTTCAATATCTCCAATACCAGAAATCATTACAATTTCACCACACTGTGCACTAGGCACCGCAATACGGCTCAGTCCCTTGTACACAAAGACCTGACCAATCTTGCTTTGTTTATTCTTGCCATTTTCATTGCACACTGTAATAGTTGTACCTTCTTTGATTTCACCCTGATAAACACGTCCAATTCCTAAACGACCAATATAGTCATCATAAGCCAGTGCAGATACCTGCATCTGAAGCGGTTCTTCTGTAAAATCAGGATATGCTTCCACATGATTTAAAATCGTTTCAAACAGTGGAACAATATCATTGTTTGTATCATTTAAATCTGCACGCACAATCCCTTCACGCGCAATACCATACAGAATTGGGAAATCCAGCTGTTCATCATTTGCGTTCAAATCTAAGAATAGTTCATACACTAAGTCAATGACTTCATTCACTCGTGCATCTTTTTTATCAATCTTGTTGATCAACAAAATAGGACGAAGTCCCTGTTCAAGTGCCTTAGACAATACAAAACGAGTCTGAGGCATTGGACCTTCACTAGAGTCTACCAAAAGAATAACTGTATCAACAGTCTTAATAATACGTTCAACTTCACTGGAGAAATCTGCATGCCCTGGTGTATCTACAATGTTGATTTTGTAGTCTTTATAATTTACAGAACAGTTTTTAGAATAAATCGTGATACCACGTTCTCTTTCCAAATCATTACTGTCCATAATGCAGTCTACGATTTCTTCGTTGTCTCTGAAAACATGACTCTGTGAAAGAAACGCATTGACCAAAGTCGATTTTCCAGCATCAACGTGCGCAATCACTGCAATGTTAATAATTTTCTGAAATGCCATAGTGCTACCTCCTGACTTTCAAATTACGCGGTTTATTATACTCGTATCATGTCTAAATTACAAGATTTTAAACAATAAAAATCCCCTATTTTATAGGGGATTTCATCATTAGAAGTTAGGGTTCTTATGAGACTTGTCAATAGCTTCCCAAAGTCCATTCAGATAAGTTGCTCCAAGTGCTCTGTCATACAGTCCATATCCTGGCATCGCTACTTCTCCCCAGATCATTCTTCC
>JAFULN010000006.1 GCA_017473335.1 Erysipelotrichaceae bacterium | reverse complement strand
TTCTTAGATACTGTAATCCATCTACGGTATGCGCTTCACCATTGTATCCATACTCATTATCAAGAATTTCTGTCTTTGAGTCAAGATTTCTTTCTCCATAATCACTGTACTCATATTTCTTTAAGATACTTCCTGTCAATGCTATTACCATGTTGACATCATCAAAAGCACATCATTCTTGTAGATAAGCAAAAATGATGTACTTTATCATCCATTGTCGAGCTAAACTCTTAATTTTTCTCGAGTTTCCATTAAAATAATACCTAACATATTTTTCCCAGAACCATCTGTACCACATCCCCAATAATAATCATTAGTTGTTTTTTCGATGATACATTCTAATCCTGTATTTAATAGTAAAGTTTTCAATTCATCATTCTGAGAAAATTTCGCGAAGACAGCTTTCCTCATCACATTATCTTTCACTTGTTCCCAATCTCTTCTCAATGGTAAATTGCGATTTCGTCCCATTTCTGCTGCTTTCATAGGATTATCAAGCAATCTAATTACCTCCTCGTATTCTGTCCCAGAATATTTTTGTGCTTGAAAATAGTGCTCGCTAGTCATCCACCATTTCCCAGCCAGTTCAAAGCCATGATGTGAAAAATTAGAAAGACAACCATATTCATCATTAATTTTATAAAAATATATTGCCATTATTACTTCCTCACTTAATTCTTAGAAGGTGAATCTCTTAATATTCTATTAAGCATATCTTCAAGTTCTACAACCGCAATGAATAAGTCATCTTTATAACTACAATGCTCCGCTTCTGCATACAATGAAGAATAGATAAAGAAGAGTAAACCAACTATTTTTTTAGAGATAAATTCCTTTCCTTTAAATTCTTTTTCTAGTTCTTGCAATATTCTATAAAACTTTTCAAATGCCTGTTTATCAATTTTCTTCTCAGCTCGTGCAGGAAGTAATAAATCCTGCACGAGCTCATCAATACTTATATAATATTTTTCCATACTTGCACGTATTATCAATATTGGTCAGCCCATATTGATTTTTTCTTTCTAGGCCGTTCTTATCTCAAGTATATCTTACGGCCATTTGATATACTTGATTTGTACTGTGGATTTATTCCTAAATTAACACAGCATTGGCTGTTCAAAGAAGTTGCATGCCACAGTTCCTTTTAAAAGATGATTAACATCCTTTATTTTATAAACAGTGAGTCTACTTGAATCGATTTTTTTATGGAATCTTTCAATCTGTTCATTAGAGGTGATATCATAATGATTAATTTTATTGTCATCGACATTGCCTAATTCAAATATGACTTCTTTTATTTAAAGTAATCGACAATCGCATCAAACGGTATAGTTTGATACACTGAAATTTCTTGTTGCCAAACTGAATAATGATACGCCAAACCTGCTTCACCATTTACACGAGGAAATATTTCATACCCCTTATATGAAATTGAGGAAACTTTATTCATATCTATTTTTATTATTCCGTATCCATCACCAAATTCATTGAAGCTTTTTGCAACACTTAAGTCACTTGTAGTCGATATATATGGGTCATTTTTCCATGAACTCTTACTCGATCCATTAACCAAATGATTTTCTAAACTCCAAGTCCCATTAGGATTCTTTGCCTCTAATCCTAGTCCATTTGAATAACGCTCATAGTCCTTTTGGTTCAACGCTCTATAGACATAATTATCGGAAACACTACCACTCTCACCAGTAGTCACCCCTTGTTGAGCATTTTTAGCTGACTGTTCTACTACCTCGACTACCTCATCCGTCTTATCTATTACAATTACATCATCACTGACTTGTCCTGCAATATCATCAGCACTCTGTTTTACAACTTCTGATGTGTTATCACTCTGTGATGTTATTTGAGCTGCTACATCATCACTTATACTATTTGAAATCAGCTTAGGACCTAAAACCAACGCCACTGATAAAATGACACCTACTGTTGCTCCTATCATTCCATCTATGCAAAGCTTATCACCATATTCCTCCATGGAGTCATATCCTTGTGATTTTGCATATTCTTCAAGACTTTGATTTCTTATTCCTGCTCCTACTTTAGCATTCACATATGAGCCTGTAAATCCAGTGATAGCTGCTGCTCCAATGGAAGCTGCAGTGGCTCCTACTCCTGCTATCGCAAAGAAACCCGCTAAAACCATTCCTATTCCAGTCATGATGATTCCAGATAGAATCATCTGTGCCATATCTTTTGCACCTATGACTTTCGTTTCTGTGTTTTCTATTTCATAGGTTTCTGCTCCATATGGCTGGGTATTGTCATGTGGTTCTGTTACGATGGTTGTTACTGTACCTGTCTCTGTACTTTCTATCTCTCCAGTCACTTCTACTTCTTCACTTGTTCCGCTTGCTTCTGTCTTATTTGGCTGTGTATTCCCTAATAAGGTTAACGAATTGCTTGGCAGTTTTACTTGATTTCCATGATTGACCTCATCGATATGTACTGCATTGTAATCATGATTGTTTGTATTCACTGGTGCTAGGGTCTTGAGTGGTTGTGTCTGTGTTTGCGGTGGTGTATATGTACCTCCACCATCTGGATCAAATACTCCTATTGTTGTCTGTGATCTGATTCCTGAATATCCACTTGGATCATCATACTTGTATGGATTGTTATGACAGTATGTGTATCTGTTCTGAGATAATGGGTTACTGAATTCTCCTCTATAACTGTCTGCACTGATGAATACTCCTGTTACTGGATCATAATATCTGCTTCTTAGATACTGTAATCCATCTACGGTATGTGCTTCACCATTGTATCCATACTCATTATCAAGAATTTCTGTCTTTGAGTCAAGATTTCTTTCTCCATAATCACTGTACTCATATTTCTTTAAGATACTTCCTGTTGTAGATAATGTCATGTTCACATTGTCTAATCCATCATAAGTATAGATCGTATCATCATTGCTGATTCTGTGTTCAGAGTAATAATAGTTCTCTTCTTCTATTCCTGTTGTTTTAGACAGTACTTCTGTATACTCTTGAGTATAATCATTCACATACATGATATTGGTTGTAACACCATTAGATGTGATCGTTTCAGATACTCTATTCCCTAGACCATCATACGTTTAAAAAAGCACATCACTATTGCAAATAAGGATAGTGATGTGCTTTATCATTAATTATTGATGAATATTTCTATGTATATGATGGATTAACATTCGAATCTCACTTTTTCGATGCACTCTAGTGTATTATTCCTGTTCACTATCCCAAACCAATTTAAATTTAAAGCCTAATAAATTATTCTTTTCCACAGTTCGTTTAAACTCATCTGAAACAAATGCATATCTTGTTTTTTCATCTAAAATTTTAAATATAGAAACATTCTCTATTACATTTGGCAAAAATGCATACTTTTTAAATGCCATAATTCTTTTTCCATCTCTATATGTTTTATAAACTGATTTTTCATAATCTATGGCATCCAAAACAGTAATAATATTTATTCCTAAATATTCTTTTTCGTTAAAACATAATGGTAATATTTCTACATTTTTACTTATTAATGGCTCTAAACATTCCAGTGCTCTTCTACTAAATACTGGAAATGTAAATCCAGGTGCATCACTTAACTCAAGCCCCTTCTTTGGTTCCATTCTTTTGACCTGAATGGGATTCCATTGACTTAATTGACTTCTACCATCAAAAGATTGAATTTCCTCAACTGTAAAATCTTTTATGGGTATTAAATTATCATATTCGTCTAATTCGAAACTTAATTGCCATATTTTCATATTTTTCACTCCTATTGCATAAATGTTCCATTGCTTAATTCATCACCAATATATTCTAAGATATCAAGAACATCTTCTTTACAAGTTGCTTCACTTAACAATTTGTTAACTTTGTCATAATATGCATTCGTATGTAAACTTGGATGATATGCTCCTTCCAACCCATCTTTAATTGTTGGTAAAAATGTTCCATTTGCAGCATCATTGATATCAACACTGTATTTTAGTAATATTGCTCTTGCTTCTGCTGCTTTAGGTGAACTTCCTGCAACTATATGGTGAGCAGCATTAGGATAATCAGGAACATCTACACCTGCTTCTATAAGATTTTTTCGTAATTTCTTTGGACTTGGTGTTGATAAAGCATCATCAATCGCATTTACAGCTTTCTTATTTGAAACAAATGAGTTGATTTTTGCAAGTGCCATGTACCCCAATGTTTCAAACAACATTGCTCCCATTGCTTCACTTTGGGCTTTCACTATCAGATTATTCACGAAGACATCTACTGTCTCTCCTTGGGATTCTGCATATTCTTCTAGACTTTGTCTTTCTACCACTATTTCTGCTCCTGTTGTTAATAGTGGTGATGCAAATCCTACGGATGTTGCTGCTCCAACACCTATCAAGAATGGTGTTTCTGCCAATGTTTTAATTCCATAATACTTTGCTGCCAACGTTGCTCCTGCAGCTCCAACTGCTCCGCCAAAGAAACTAGCTAGTGTAAGTCCTCCAATTACAATCAGAATCTTTGCTTTTTCTTTTGCGCTCAATATGACTGGTTCTGCATTCACATCAATCCATGTTTCTGTATTCACTCCATATGGCTGGGTATTGTCATGTGGTTCTGTTACGATGGTTGTTACTGTACCTGTCTCTGTACTTTCTATCTCTCCAGTCACTTCTACTTCTTCACTTGTACCGCTTGCTTCTGTCTTATTTGGCTGTGTATTCCCTAATAAGGTTAACGAATTGCTTGGCAGTTTTACTTGATTTCCATGATTGACATCATCGATATGTACTGCATTGTAACCATGATTGTTTGTATTCACTGGTGCTAGAGTCTTGAGTGGTTGTGTCTGTGTTTGCGGTGGTGTATATGTACCTCCACCATCTGAATCAAATACTCCTATTGTTGTCTGTGATCTAATTCCTAAGTGTCCACTTGGATCATCATACTTGTATGGATTATTGTTACAGTAAGTGTATCTGTTCTGGGACAATGGATGACTGAATTCTCCTCTGTAAGTATCTCTACTGATGAATACTCCTGTTACTGGATCATAATATCTGCTTCTTAGATACTGTAATCCATCGACTGTATGTCCTTCACCATTGTATCCATACTCATTATCAAGAATTTCTGTCTTTGAGTCAAGATTTCTTTCTCCATAATCACTGTACTCATATTTCTTTAAGATACTTCCTGTCGTAGATAATGTCATGTTCACATTGTCCAGTCCATCATAACCGTAGATTGTATCATCACTGATGATCCTGTGTTCAGCGTAATAATAGTTCTCTTCCGCTGTTCCTGTTGTCTTGGACAGTACTTCTGTATACTCTTGAGTATAATCATTCACATACATGATATTGGTTGTAACACCATTAGATGTGATTGTTTCAGATACTCTGTTTCCTAGACCATCATAAGAATATGTGATCACTGTTCCATCATAATCTGTGACTGAAATCAATCGATTCATGAGGTCATAAGTATAAGTCTTTGTATTGTTCAGTCCTCTTGATTCAGATGTTCTATTTCCTCTTGCATCATATTGATAAGTTGTCACTGTGCCATCTTCGGATGTGTATTCAGTCAGCTGATTATAATCGTTATATTCAGAGTTTCCATCTGTTGTTCCATCGATCATGACTGCGTGGTTTCCTGTCAATGAGAGGGTATATTCTATCGTAGTAGTATCACCATTTACTGTTGAAATAGTCTTCTTTAGTTCATCTCTTTCATCATATTCATGTTCTACTGTCGTTGTAACACCATCAACGATTCTTGTTTCTGATGTCAGTGAATTATTACCGTCATATCCATAAGTATACTCTGACAATACTGTTCCATTCTTTTCTGTTTTTTGTGTTACAAGATTTCCTGCTGCATCATATGTTTTTGTCACTAAGAGTCCATTAGAATACGTTTCAGTCAGGATATTTCCTAAGGCATCATAAGTATATGTCACAATGATTCCATTGGCTGTTGTACTTGCAATACGTCCTGCACTATCATAGGTATACGTCTGTTCACTTTCATCTGGATAGATCACTTTGAACTTTTCACCATAGGCATTGTACTGATAGCTTGTGACTTCTGTTCCTCTTGTAACGCTTGCAATATTACCTAATACATCATAAGTGAATGTCGTCGTACCACTAGAATCTGTCACTGTACTCAAGCGATTGAGTGCGTCATAGGTATAAGCTGAAGAAATACTTGCCTCTTCACACACTGCATTATTTATATAATTATAAGCTTTTTCTGATATCAGATTGAAGTTTTCATCATATACTCTTCTGATTTCAGTATTGTCTTTTTGTTTATGCTTGATCAGATTTCCATATTCATCATATGTATATTCTTCTTCTTTACCATCTAAGTCAGTGATCTTAGTGATCTGTCCATTTCCGTTGTACTCATAACTGATTTCTGCCTGGTTGGCAGTGTTTGTCTGTTTTTCTACATTACCAACTTTATCCAGTATATATTCTGTGATATATCCTCTTGCATCCTGTACATACTTCAGATTTCCTGCTTTGTCATAAGTATAGGTTGTGACATTATCTTCTGGATCAGTAGTCTGTTTCTTAAATTCAGATTCAGTGTAGACATGAGTTGTGGTGTTCCCTTTACCATCTTTTTCAGTTAGCACATTTCCATAAGCATCGTACGTATATTCTGCAATTATTACAGGTGCTGCATCTACACTCAGCGCCACTGATTTCTTTGTAAGCTGATTATTTCCATCATACTCATACAGAGTAACATTACCAGCACCATTGACTTCTTTGATGACATTGCCTCGTGAATCATACTGAGTTATTGAGAATCGACTTGTTGTGGCATTGGATACTGTTGTCTGGACGATGTTCCCATGACTGTCATATTCATGAGTTGTTACAGTGCCGTTTGGCTGTGTCATTGTTTCCAGCTGATTTTCACCATCATACGTATAGCTTGCCACCTGATTCAATGCATTTGTCACTGAACTCAATCGTCCAAGTGAATCATAATCATAGGAAGTGCTGTTGTTTCTCAGATCAGTTGCTGTATCCAGTCTGTAAAGGCTGTCATACGTATATATCGTTCCTGTATCCCAGCCAAGGACTGATTTCACAAGATTTCCTGGATAATACGAATAAACAGTATATCGATTGTTTTTGTCATATGTTTTCCAGATCTGGTTCAACGTGTTGTACGTGTAAGTTTCTGTGTAATTCTCTGCATCTTTGATGGAAGCGACATTGCCAAAGATATCATACGTATAAGTTGTTGTATTATCCTCTCCATCTGTTGAAGTTAACATCTGATTGAGGCTGTTATATGTATAAGAATTGACGATCGAAATTGTCTTCACTTCATTCAGATATTTTGTTTCTGATGTCAGATTCAAATTACCATCATACCCATTCACTGTAAGATAACCCTTTTTATCAATGGATTCTGATACATCACCCTGATCATTGTATTTGAACTGTTCTACATGCCCATTTCCATCGATCTGTTTCTTTACACTTCCATCTACATAATATTCATAGGAAATGACTCGTTTTGCAGTCTCTGTGCATGCAAGATAATTCGCATAGTTTTCTGCAGTATATTCATCAGACAACAGATTGTTTGTTGTATAGAAATACAGATGTGCTCTTCCTTCATCATCGATCTCTGCAATCAGATTACCTGCTTCATCATACTTCCATGTTATGGTTTTACCCACTCTGTCTGTCTCTTTGATCATTCTATCGAACAGATCATACTCAAATGTTTTTACATTACCATTGAGTGTTTCAGAGATCAGATTTCCTGATGCATCATAGGCATAACTCCAGACATTTCCAGATTGATCAGTTTTACTTATCAATCTGCCTAATTTATCATAAGTGTAATTCTCATAGACAGTTGCATTCACACTCGCATAAGCTGGTTCTGTATCGCCAGGTGAGGCTGCATATTTCATACCCTTAACTGTACCATCATCATAGTACTGATAATACTTGGACATACTATAACGATCTGCTTCTCGAATGACTTGTCCATAGTTATCATAGGCGTATGCTTCCCAAAGCACTTTTTTATCTGAAGTCGTACTGAAATCATCAATAGAAACCTTGATCAGCTGCGAATAGACATCATACTCATAATGTGTGATGAGTCCTGATGCATCTGTCTTTTTGATCATACGGTTGAATTCGTCATAATCATAGCTTGTCGTTACACCAAGAACTGTTTCTGAGATCAGATTCTTGTAACCATCATAGGCATAACTTTTGATTGTTTTCCCAGAAACTTTCTCTTCTTTGACTGTACCATCCGAATTGTATACAACTTCGGTTACAACAGTTACTTTTGTACCATCATCATGAACGATCTCAGGTCTTGTTTCTTTGATTCTTTGTCCCATTGCGTCCACTTCATAAAGTGTCACTGGTGCAGTTTCATCTTCTTCATGAGCTTCAATCATCTTGATGAGATCCCCACGCACATTATATGCATATGTTATCGTATGGTCATTGCCATCTTTTTCGGTTAAGATGTTTCCTGCTTTGTCATAAGTCCAATCTTTTGATACTGCATCACTGGATGATACAACTGTGACCACATCATTTTCGATATTCAGCACTGACTTTCTTACTGTTTCAGATTCTAAATTGCCATTATTGTCATAAGTATAGACAACTTCACGGCACTGCTGGGATGTTCCAGTATCATTCAAATCTACAAACTGATCTCGTTTTGCGATCAAACGATCACTCTGATAAACATATGTGATCACGTTGTCTTCAGGATCTGTTTCTTTGACGAGATTACCCATGGAATCGTATTCGTAATTCCATTCTCTTATGATTTCATCTGCAGTGACCTGTTTTAAAATCAATTGTCCTGCATCATCATATTCGTTCACCGTAACAGAACGTGGTGTCGTGATCTTTGTGATCTGCCCTTCACCATTGTATTCATACGATGTAACTACACCATGTTTATCTGTTTCAGTCAAAACTCTGCCGAGCACATCATACGTATATTGGATCGTCAAACCATCAAAATCTGTGATCTTTTCAATTCTTCCAAGATTATCATAAGTATTCGTTTTGACTTTTCCTCTGGAATTGGTCACAGTGGCAATACCGTACTTGCTGTAAGTATACGTCACTTGAAGAATACTGTTGACTGTTTCAGTCAAAACTCTGTTTCTTGAATCATAAGTGTATTCCGTGATCAGTCCATTGCCATCTGTCTTTTTGACAAGATTCTGGTTCTCATCATATTCATACGTCGTCACTGCAAGCTTTTCGGAAGAAGATGCACTGTCACGATAATCTTCTGTCTTTTTGATGACATTATTGTTAGTATTGTACTCATAGGTTGTGATTCCACCTAATGGATTAGTTTCAGTCAGTACATTTCCTGCTGCATCGTATGTATATTCAACAGTACCTCCATCTGGATAGGTGATCTTTGTGATTTGATTTCTTGCAGAAAGCGTGTGTGTTGTCACTTTGCCAAATTCATTTGTTTCACTTAAAAGATACCCGTCATCATTGTAGGTATACGTTCTATAGGTTCCATCCGGATTTGTTTTCTTGCTGACTTTCCAATTTTCATCGTAATCATAGCTTGTGATACGATTCAATTCATCTTTTTCTGTTAATATTTGATGTTTTGCATTGTACGTATATTCTGTCGTATTACCATCTGCATCTGTCTTTGTTTCTAGATTATTGTGTTCATCATAAGTGAAGCTTCTTGTAAGAAGCACTGTTCCTGCATTGTTTTTATGTGTCTCAGAAGTCAGATTCGCATTTGTATCATAACCATAAATGATCTGATATCCATCATTTCTTGTCGATGTCTTTAGTACTCCATACAATTCTGAATCATACGTATAAGTGTAGGAAACCCCATTTTCTTTGGTTTCGCTCATCAAAAGTCCATTGACATAATTCTTCAGTTCTTCATTTTCATCAGGATACTCTACTTTCGTTGTCCACGAGTTTCCATCTTTGTAAACTTTCTGAATATTGTTTCTTCCATCGGTGATCTGTGTGCATTCATCAAAATACTGGATCGTTGTTTCTGCGCCAGTTCCGTCGATCTGATACGTCAACTGATGGCTATCATTATAAGTATTCTGTACGATCTTTTTATCAGAGGCATAATACCAGCTGGTCATATCATGTGTTGTATTGTATTCATAATGGATTGTCACACCCGTCTGATCAGTAAATGAGATCAGATTCTTGTTTGTATCGTAGCCATATGAAACATACGTATCATCTTCCATCATTACTTTGGTGATGACTCCACCTGTATATTCAAAAGTCATCACTTTACCATCTGGAAGTGTGATCGTTGCAAGTTCAAGACCATCATATGTATAACTTGTCGTGTTGCCATGATGATCACTGATGCTGGAAACTTTCCCTCTTGTATTGAAAATAATCGTCTTGTCCTGTGACTTCAATACGAAATGGTCAGTATCATATTCAAGCTTATATTTCACAGTCAAATCATTTGTGTATTTTCCCGTCGTTTCATCCAATTCAAAATAGTATCGTGTTCCATCTTCTAACAGAACTGTAGCTCCACCATTTCCTTTTGCGACGGCATAGTTTCCAGAATAAGACCAGCCATAGCCAAAGTCACCTGTCACTTCTGCCGCTGAACTGTTATAAGTTCTAGTGAATGTGAATTCATCTGCGAACACATTGAATGAGAAATCACTGGATTCTAATAAGAAGCTTCCTGTGTTCAGATTGACTGGGATCAATCCATATTCACATGTCAGATCACGTCCTGCCAATGCTGCAACGACTTGTTTCTCTACATCTTCAGACAGATCGTCCACGACATATTCTTCTCCTGCATGACTCTGTGGGTTACGTACGATGATGAGATTTCCACCAGTGACTAAACCATCCGTCATATTATTATCTGACATCAGCTGAGATTCACTGACGCCATAATACTCTGCAATAGAAGAGATCATATCAAAACTCTTCACTTCCACAAGCTGGAATGTTTCTGTTTTGGCTGTACTTGTCGTCGTTCCTTTTGTTGCCTGAAGTGAAACAGTATACAGTTTTCCAGCTTCAAATCCACTCATCACTGTACTTTGATAATTTGATGTCTTCGTATCATTATAACTCTGTGCACCAGCCACTTCTGTATAATCTGGATAACGGAAGAAGGCATCTGCTGCACTCACACTCTGCGATGAGACTGTTTGTCCATCTGCACTCACCGCGATATTTACTGTACTTCCTGCAGGTGCTTCACCATCGATTCCTAAGCCATTGAATGTCAAGATCCCTTCTTCATAACTGGATACAGTAAATGGTCGCACATTATATGTGAAATCATCAACATCTGTCATTTCTGATACTTCACCATCATAATAAGTCACTATTGTATATGGTGTATACCAGCCCTTCTGATCCCAGCAGACATATTCGTAGGCATGGAACTGTGCATACCCTCTTTGGTTAGACAGGTACAACATCACTGATCCGGTCGCCTTACCATTTGTATAACTAGGACTTTCATAATAGTTTTCAACATACTTGGTGATATCGATATCGACAACTTTCCAATTTCCACTTGTTACAGATGTTCTACTGATTTCTGTTCCACTTGGGAGATTGGTATATTTCGCATTGGTAACGTTATATGAAGAACTGATCTCTTTTGCGATGATTGTATTCGATTTACTGATTTTTCCATCATCTGCAGTCGATAATCTTAATTTTGCACTGATGATATTTTTCCCACCTAACAAATTATACAAATTTGGATGTTCCATCTTCAATCGATAGAATGAATATGCATCTTTCAAAAGCGGTGTATCTCCCATATAGATATAGGCATGAAACGATAAGCTGTCAGGTAGGATGTAATTATAATGTGCCATATTCAAATTACCCCATGTATATGCCGAATGATTTGAACCTACCGAAATATCTATACCCATGCTCGAATTGAAGTCATCACTGCTGTATCTGTAATCTGGATCGATAACGATTGGATAAACTCTCTCTTCTGATTTCATCCAATCTTCATCAATGGATACACGCATGATGCCATTTTCATAAGTGAGCGCTACTTCTGTTTCTGCACCTGCAGCATCATAAGCCACTGGTGCTGTGATATACATCACTAATTCTTCATTTTCATCGATCACTGCGATCACATTCTCTGTACATGCGATTTTTCCACCCTCATAGATCAATTCATAATCATAAGATGAAGAAGCATCAGAACTATAGATCATGATATCTTCTGTGATCAATCCTGGCTGGATGATATATCTCAGATTGATATTCCCTTCCATTGGGTAAATGATCTGATTTCCTTGTTGTGTAGGTTCTCCAGCACTTTCCAACAATGATTTCACTGTGATGATCTCATCTTTGACCATCAATGTGATACCATCATTTGGATTCATTGGATAATAACTCTCGATCGTATTGGTTGTATTGGACCAGCCTGCATTTTCATCTGTACCATAAAAAGAAGGCATCTCTTCAATACCTAATTCGATCATTTCATATTCTGTACCTGTATCATAGTTGATAACTGCATCTGTAACGACGAGCTGTTTCAGCCCTTCTTCCTGTGTACTTGCATACACGGATGAATGTTCATCAACCGCACTCTCATATACGAAGCCATCTTCAACATCCAACGTGAATTCACTTGGCATTTCTTCAAATTCGATTGGAGCCAATATGTTCGTTTCAGTTTCTTCGATGACTTCAATAGATTCAGTTATCTCTTCTTGTTCTTCCGTAGTTTCTACAATCATTTCTTCAGGAAGTTGACTCTCTTCTGGAACTGGTGTTTCTATCAGCTCCTCCTGTAAAACTTCTTCACTGATTTCTTCTTCAGTACTTTCAACCTCTTCTGATTCTATAGTCACTGTTGGTTCTTCAGTTTCTTCTGGTATCGATGTCTCAAAAACAACTTCTATATCAGAAGATTCTTCAGGCTGAGGAGTGTTGACGATTTCATTCTCTGTGACATCTACTTCATAAAAAGGACCTGTTGTGTTCTCATAGACGATAATTCTTCGTTCTGCAAGAATCGCAACAGGTTCCATCATTTGAAGAAGAAGTGTAAACACAAACAATGACTGAAGTATTTTTCTAATGCTGTGTTTCATGACTATTCTCCTTACTATTAATTATCCTTCTATCCAGTGTCTATCAGTTGTTGCAGGCGCTACACCGTGGCATTCGCATGGACATTCTTCACTTTCTACGTGATTTTCATAACAATCACATGCAGGTAATGTTACCACTGTTGTCAATGTAATAACCAACAAACCTGTCAAAATTTTCTTAAACATTTGAAAATCCTCCTTTCTCCTGTTCAATTCTATCTTTTCTATTATTGATTATCATCCAGCTAGAGCTATTATGCACAATTATCAAAATATCGCTTCATACGACACATTTTTACAATTTTTTTGCATTATTCGACTTTCCTATTGACTTTTTCCAAATTAAAAACAAGCATCCTCTAAAGAGTATGCTTGTTTTAAAACTCATATTTTATTGTCATATTTTAAATCTGCATATTGTTTGTAGCGATTAGTCTTTTTAGAAAACTTATAAAGTTCAATTTCCATTATTTTCAAATAAATTTGTTCAGTTTTGTATAAATCATTATCTATAATTGATTTGATATATTCTTTGTTCTCCTTAGGAGTTCGATTCGTTTTGCCAAGGTAATATGAATAAACTGCATTATCACTTTCTGAATAATATTCGCTAGAAGGTAGTTTTAATAAATCTTCACTAACTTCCATTCCCAAAGAATCTTGACAAAAAATCATATAATTATAAATGGCTTTCTTTCTTCTAGTTTCAATATTCTGAATATAAGATAAATATTGAAGAGCCAAAGAATAGTTTTGATCTAAAATTGCCTCACTAGCAAGATTTCCATAATGTTGAACCTTCTTATTGTCAGGAAGGCTATCAATGTGTTCCTGCAAATATTCAAGATATTTCTTCTCATAAATATTATCAAATGCATTCTGATCTTTTAAATATATTGAGGCCAGATCGTAAAAATCTAGCATCCTTAATACATTATTCTGATCAAGCGAAGACTCAATCTGCCTAATCAAGAGATTCCCATCCCAATATGCTTTAGCATTTAAATAATAATCTAGAACATAAATAATCAAAACCGGTTCATTCATTTTTACAATTCTTTTGTAAAGCATACTTGATTCATCTCGAGGTAAAACCCCACTTGATGTAGCAGCAAATAACAAAATAGATTTTTGCAGGAAAATATCGTAAATCGGCAAAATCTCTAACAATAATTTTAATTCTACTGGATTTGCACGAAATGACTTTTCATAAAATTCTTTAATCCTTGAAACTGCCAAATAAGCAAAATGATAATAATAGTGTTTCTGATGGTCTTTCAATAAATCCAAAAGAACTTTACATTCTGTAAGTATTTTCTGTATATCACAGTATTCTAAGCCATTCCACAGTTTAGAATAATCAATATGCAAGTCTAACTCATATACTTCTAAATGGAAGATTTTCATCAATTCTGAATAGATACTCGGTTCTCTAATTGATATACAATTTCTTATTTTGGTATATGTTCTTACATTACATATACTATACATTTCTCCATTAAGCAGACTCCGAACTGACATTTTTTGTGCTTTTCTTAATGATTCAACAATCACACTAAAATGTTCACAGTTCATCTTTCACCTCATACAGTTAATCTTTCTTTTCTGTTTTTTCTAATTTCATTTCTATAATTGTCATGTTATTCAATATTTCCAAAAAACTTGCTAACAATTTGTCATCCAGCAGCAATAATCTATCTACTATTTTTTCAACAAGCTTCCTTCTTTTTATTCTTTCCTTAAATCCCGGATTTCCTAAAAGTTCATCTACAGAAATTTCAAAATAATTCGCCAAACGAACTATTGTATCCATATCGGGCATTCTTAACCCATTCTCATAACGACTAATGGACTCTGATGTTATACCAATCATTTCCGCTAATTCTTGTTGCGTCATTTCCTTTTTATTTCTTAAGAATTTCAAACGAGTTCCAAACTTAATCATCATAAACCACCATCTTAATGATGTTATTATAAACAGAGATACTTACTCTATTCTTGTTTTATACCATATTGACGTTTGTTTTGTTATTTTTAACCAAATTGGTTATTTTTTGTTTATCACATGAATCACACTCATACTACGCTATTTTCATAATTAAATATTCAGTGATAACTTATGTTCTTTCTACATTAATCTTTCATTCCATGCTTATTTTTATACGCATGTGTTATGATATAGGTGTGAGGTAGTTATGAAACAAAAAGCTGAAATGATTAAAAAAGAATGTATGTCTTTACATACTGATGATCCTTATGAAATACTCCTTCATCTTATGAATCTTCCTTTTATCAATATGCACGGACCTGAACACCACATCTTAGATGGTGCTGCTTTATTAACTGCACTTTATCATCATGGATTAGAATTCAACCTTGAAGAAGCACTTGATGAAATGATACAGCGTGGAAGTATGATGCCAGGGGCAATCTGTGGAAAATGGGGAGTTTGTGGCTCTGTATCCTCCATAGGTGCAGCAATGTCTATTCTTCATGAAACTGGACCACTTAGCTCACATCCATATTATAAAGATCATATGAATTATACTTCTAAGGCACTCTGTCATCTTTCTATCATCGGAGGTCCACGATGCTGCAAAAGAAATGCTTTTCTATCTATGAATATTGCTGTTGAATTCATGAAAGAACACTGGAATATTCATTTGCCACAGCATACAATCCAATGTGACTTCTCTTTAAGAAATCAGCAGTGTCTGAAATCCAAATGTCCATTCCACAGAAAATTAAAAGTAGCCTTTATCTGTGTACACAATTCATGTCGTTCTCAAATTGCTGAAGCTCTTGGTAAACATATGGCTTCTGATTATTTTGATTTCTATTCTGCAGGAACTGAAACTAAACCTCAAATTAATCAGGATGCAGTACGTCTTATTAAAAATCATTATGGAATAGATATGAACACAACTCAGTATTCTAAACTACTCAATGAACTTCCTGAACTGGATCTAGTCATCACAATGGGATGCAATGTACTGTGCCCTACATTACCATGCAAATATCGTGAAGACTGGGGACTAGAAGATCCTACTGGACAATCTGATGAAGAATTTATGAAAGTCATTCATCAAATTGAAGAAAACATCAATAGACTCATTGAACAATTCTCTTAATCTATCCGGACACTGAAATGTGTCCTTTTCTATTGCGTCAGTACTTATCGAAAGATATAATGAAAACATCATTCAGGAGAAACTTATGATTTATTTGTATGTCTTTTTATCAGGTGTCTTTTTAGCCTGCATGCAGTCATTTAATGGGCAGCTCACAGGTACAATTGGAATGTTTGGCACAAGTCTTGTCGTTCATGTGATTGGCGGAGCAGTGATGCTGGCTTACATCAAACTTATCAAGAAAGAAAAAATCGTCTGGGGACCTATGCCATGGTTTCTCTATCTTGGCGGTTTGATTGGCCTTGTGATGGTGAGCTTTACCAGCTGGACGATATCTCACATTGGAAATATCCTGTTTACGTGTTTTTCAATTGCCGGTCAAGTCTTTCTATCCATCATTTTGGACCACTTTGGACTATTTGGCATCCAGCAAAATTCATTCAATATGAAAAGAATCCCAGGTATCCTATTGATATTAACTGGAATTCTTATCATTCAGTTTAAAGGTTAAGCCTATGATTTATTATCTATGTGCTTTTTTGATGGGATGCCTCAACGTAATCAATCGTACTGTAGGTTTTCAGGCCACCAAACACTTAGGAAACAACAGTGGTACACTAATGAACTATATTACAGCTTCTATTGGTGCCAGTATCCTAGTATTTTTTATCCCACAATATCGTGAAGGATGTACTCATCTTATGGATGCATCACTCATTTTGTATCTCGGTGGTGTCTTTGGAGTGATTGCCTTCTTTCTGAATGTGACTTCACTTCATAAACTAAATCTATTTCAATCAGGAATCATGATTCTTATTGGACAATTAACTGCATCTTTCATCTTAGACTTTGCCTTTGGTTTTACCTTCTCACTTTCTAAAATGATTGGAATCAGTGTACTTCTGTTAGGAGTCCTTTACGATAAAAAAGTATCAAGTAAATAGGCGATGGAATTTATCCATCGCCTTTGTTGTTAATCGACAATTTTTCCAGGATTTAAGATTCCCTGTGGGTCAAAGACACGCTTGATTTTCTTCATCAAGTTCATCTGTGAAGCACCCACAGATTCTTCCAGATATTTCTTCTTCGCATGTCCAATGCCATGTTCCCCAGAAACCTGACCATTTAACGCTCTTGCCTTTGCATAGAAGCCATTCATGACTTCTTCTACAACAGTATTCCATGTTTCATCATCCAGATTATCCTTACAGATATAAACATGCAGATTGCCATCTCCTGCATGACCAAAGCTGCGAATACGAACATTGTATTTCTTTGAACATTCTCTTGTATATTCTACAAATTCAGCAACCTTATCAATATTTAATACAACATCACATTCATCCATTTCAGTTGTACTATTTTTGATAGCTTCAAGGAAAGCACCACGTGCATTCCATATGGTTTCCTGACGTTCTTGAGTATCTGATAGGAAAACATCTAGTGCACCATTTTCCATTGCAGTTTTTGATGCCATATCCAGCATGGATTCAATATGCTGCTGAGAGTTTCCACTGTAGGAAACAATCAGATAAGCCGGATAATTACGATTTGGGAATTCTTTTCCCAGATATTCCTGTGCATCATCCAGTACTTCTTTTTCCATAAATTCAATGGTTGTTGCCACTTCAGGCAATTTCATGATTTCAGGTACTGTCTTTAATGCAGCAGAGAGTGAATCAAATGGAATCAGTAAACTTGTCATCTTCTTTGGTGAAGGAAGAATCTTCATCGTAATTCTTGTCACAACCCCTAATGTACCTTCAGAACCTACCATCAAATGAAGCAGACTATATCCACTGGAATTCTTTGCGACTTTACCGCCAAGTTCTAAAATCTCACCTTCTGGTGTTACGACCTGCATGCCTCTGACATAGTCACGAGTCACACCATATTTTACTGCACGCATGCCCCCTGCATTGGTCATGACATTTCCGCCAACTGTTGCACTCTTTTCACCTGGATCTGGTGCATACAAAAATCCTGCTGCTTTTACAGCTTCCTGTACTTCCATGAGCAGCACACCAGGTTCTAAGGTAATACTCATTGTATCAGGATCAATTTCAAGAATCTGATTCATTAGTGATGTATTGATCACAATACCGCCATACAGAGGAACACATCCTCCACAAAGTCCAGTACCTGCACCTCTTGGTGTAACTGCAATGTTATGTTCTGATGCATATTTCATAATCTTAGATGCTTCATCAGCACTTTTGATCTGTATCACAACATCAGGTTCTTTCTTGCCATAAATCATCATTTCATCATGCGCATAATCAGGATGAATTTCATCTTCCACAAAGAAACGCTCTTTTGGAACAAACGTTCTTAATACGGCAATATCTTCAGCATCTATTTTTTTATAAGGTCTCATGCTTGTCCCTCCTTGATAGCTTCCATCAGTTTTGGAAGCAATGCATAAATATCATCAACAACTGCATAATGTGCCAGCTCAAAGATAGGTGCATTTGGATCAGAATTGATCGCAACAATCATTTCACTGTTTTTCATCCCTGCAGTAAACTGAATTGCACCACTGACACCACAAGTAATAATCAGTTTAGGCTTTACTGTACGTCCAGAAAGTCCAATCTGCTGATTGACATGACCTAATCCCTTTTCAACCATTGGACGAGTCACTGCAACAGAGGCATTTAATAAAGATGCAAATTCACGAATCATGTCCATGCCTTTTTCATCTTTAATGGCAGAACCTGCAACCACCAGAATTTCAGCTTCCTCAATACTGGAAACTTTCGCTTTCTTTTCTACTTTCAAAATTTCAATACCTGAAAGCTTCATTTCATCAGTCACTTCACATTCAATGATACGTCCCTGTTTTTCTTTCAGCATTTCAGGAGCATTCATGACTTTATAGCGTACGGTGGCAAACTGTGGACGGCATTTTGTATTGATAATCTTTGCCATGATATTTCCGCCAAATGCTGGACGAATCTGTACCAAATCTGTATTTTCACGCATTTCAAGCGATGTGCAGTCGGCAGTCAATCCTGTCTGGAAACGTACCGCAACGCGTGGTGCTAAAGAACGTCCTGTTGTTGTAGCACCGACTAAACATACAGATGGCTTCATCTTGTTGATGCAGTCTTCAAATACATTCGCAAAACTATCTACTCTAAATGTTTCTAATGAGTCATCTTCATACAGATACACACGATCAACACCGCTGTACAACAAATCCTGTGCCAGTTCTTTGATATTTTTACCAGCCATCAAAGCAGCTACTTTCATATTGACAGGTTTTGCCAGCTCTAGTGCTTTTCCAATCAATTCATAGCTGACTGGATGAATGGATTCATTGTCATGTTCCACATACACCAGAATATCCTGCCACAAGCTCTTATCAATTTCTACTATCTTTTCTTCTTCTACTGTAATTGCACCGACTGGACAGTTTTTCACACAAATACGGCACATTTTACAAGCTGCATTGGTTTCTACTTTTCCATTTACAATACTCATTGCAGAGAAAGGACATTGTGCAACACACAGTTCACACTGAATGCACTTTTCATGATCAATTACTAACTGTGCCATGCTTATTTCCCTCCTTCAATGACTTTCATTTCCTGCAGTTTCACAAACAATGCAGCTGCATTTTCTTCTGTTGAACCTTCTAAACGTACAGATTCTAAATCATAGGTTGGTTCAAAAATCTTTTCTACCTGAGTAGGAGAACCACTTAAACCATAACGTTTTGCATCACGGCATTCGCACTTATCCATATTTAATAGGTGAATGTCTTTTTTCTTCGCCTCTTTCATCTTTAAATAAGATGGCAATCCTGGTTCAAAAATCCCTTTTTCTACAGTCAATAAACAAGGATAATTCAATCGTACATCCGCAACTGAATCCATCATTTCCTGCTGTACAGTAAGACCTTTTTCATCTGCATCCATCAGTTTTCTTACCCAGCTGACATGGGGTATCTTGAGTACTTCACCAATGGCTGGACCTACCTGTGCTGTATCTCCATCTGTGGTCTGTTTCCCACACAGAATCAAATCTACATCACCAATCGTCTTAATTCCCTGTGCCAATGTAAAAGAAGTTGCTAAAACATCTGCACCTGCAAAACGTCTGTCACTCATCAGCCATGCATCATCTGCACCTAAAGCCATTGCCTCATAAAGCACAGCCTTTGCTGCATCAGGCCCCATAGTAATCACATCAATTTCTGCCCCTGTTTTTTCTTTGATTCTTAATGCAGTTTCCAACGCATACAAATCATACGGATTCATCTTTGTTTCAATGCCATTACGAATTAGTACTCCTGTAACAGGATCGACCTGAACTTTCTGTGTATCAGGCACCTGTTTGACACACACTACTATTCTCATGATTGTTCCTCCTAAACCTTCTTGATTCCACTCAATCTTTTTCTATAGAGTCATTATATCATTCACAATTTAAGAAAGAAACCGCTTTCATAAATGTGCTTTGTTTGTTTTTTCACGTATCTGTTGACATTATCTACTTTTATGTTTACAATCCATCTATAATATATCTCTTTAGAAAGGAAATGATTATGAGCAGTTTTAAAGATTTACGAATTGTAGATAACTTTTATCAAACTTCTTCTTTCTTCCCAATGCCTACTGTGTGCATCAGTACAGTGAATCCTGATGGCAGTTTAAACATTGGAACCTATTCACTGTGCTTTCCTTATTATATAGCAGGTAAATCACGCTATGCGATGCTTTTGGAATGCAGAAACACTTCCAATACAGCTATGAACCTGTTAAGAACAGGAAAATGTGCCATCAACTTCATTACAGATGAAAAAGAAACTTTCAAAGAAGCTGTACGTCTTGGCTTCCCAGGACCATCCAGTGATAAAATGGGAGATTTAAAGTTCAAAATGGAAGATGGTATCGCAGACCCTAAAGATCCTGCTCGTCCACAAGTCATGAGTGATGCCTATCAGGTCTTTGAATGCACATGGGATTCAGCGCTAGAAAACGCATCTAGATTTAATGTAGAAGACATTGATGATGGTCATCCTGGACCATACAATGATTTTAATGGTATTACATCCAAATATGGTGCACATTTCATCTTGAACATTGATAAGATTCTGATGAAAGAAAAATATTATAATGCGATTGTCAATGGCGTTACAAAGAAAGATTTCCCTCCAGTTCCTGTAGATTATGGATATCGTGATTCTACAAATTTCTGGTATACTCAGTTCCCACGCTTTAAAAAGCCAATTGCAGAACCAATTCCTGCACCAAAGGAAATTGACCTTTCTTCTATTCGCTATGCAGCAGATAGATGTCATGATACTATCAAGTTCACAGATGAAGCCCTTCAGAACTTTATAAAAGTACCTCGTCCATTCTTAAAAACAGTTTTAAATGGATGTATCGACTGGGCTAAAGAAAACAATGTTACCCTGATTACTGCTGAACATGTCAAAATCATTAATGACAAGCGTAAACAGGAAAAGGCAGGAAAATAATCTTTTGGGGATAGAAGATTATGAATGAAATTACTGTAACGATGGCCATTGTGGACTTCATTCCTGTTGTCCTGTTCTTTATCGCTGCCATCCTTCTTCAAAATGATTTTTACAATAAGCTTTCTAAAACAAAGTATACACTTCTTGCATCTGGTTCTATGATGGTCTTTGTTGGTGGATTATTAAAGGCTACATGGAAGATTCTATATGCACTAAATATCTGTGATTATCCTGCACTAGATTTCAGTTTCTTCCCATTGTCAGGAATTGGATTTTTACTCGTTTTTCTTTCTTTAACAGGTATTTGCAGCAAGTCCTTCAACAATAAGCTACTTACTGTTGTACCTGTATTCACATCCAATATGCCATTTGTGATTCTTCAGATTATTGGATGTGCAGGTACTCAGGGAATGCTGTTTGTAAAATCTCTTCAGATGAAAAAGAAATCTGCAGCAGTGATGTTTGTGGTTGCATTCATCTTTATGCTTGGCATGGGATATCTCAGTGCTAAGTTTGATGATTCTTCTTCAATGCACTGGCTTGCACAATGCACAAACATTGTTTCTCAGGGCGCTTTCCTTGCAGGAACATGGATTTTACACAAAGCAAAACTCAATAAGTAAGAAAATGGACATTCATGAGAATGTCCATTTTTATGATGATTTTTTTGTCGTCTTCTTTTTTGTTGTTGATTTTTTCGCAGCTGTTTTTTTGGTAGTCGTTTTCTTTGTCGAAGTACTTTTCTTTTTCGTAGTTGTTTTCTTTGTAGATGATGTTGATTTCTTCGTTGTACTCTTTTTTGAAGTGCTTTTTTTCTTTGTCGAAGTCTTCTTTTTTGTTGAAGTTTCTTCTGTCAACAAATCTTCCAGCTTATCTTCAATGTCATTTTCTTTAATAAACTCTCCAACCTGACCTAATAAATTGACTAGCTGATTTGGTTTTTCTGCCTTTTCTTTATTATCAATCCAAGCTTCTGCCAAATCATCAAGCTTGCCAGCTTTAACAAATTTTTTTGCCGATTTTACTACATCATCCAGATCAATATTCAGTTCTTCTTTTTTTGCCATACTTATATCCTCTTAATTATTTTTATTGTATCACATTCATTGTATTTGTGCTTATAGTCTTATTTTTTCAATCACTTTTTCTTCTTTTATGAAGCCTCTAGATTTGTCAAAGAGCCAAATGTAAGCCTTTACATTCCATCTTGAAAGTGATACGCTTAAGCTAAATAGAGAGACTTCTCTCTGATTAAAGCCAAATATAATATATATTAAGGAGGCAGTTTTATAACAGGCATTCCATTTGTAATCGTGTTTATCCTTGCCATCGTTGTGATGATCTTCATGATTTCAAAATTCATCCATTCCTATCCATTCTTTTAGTATCAACCGTATTAGGAATTATTGGGGGAATTCCTGTAACAGACATCGCTGGGGTTATCGGTAATGGTTTCTCTGGTACATTTACAAGTATTGGTATCGTTATCATCTCTTCTACAAGCTTAGTAGCATTCATTACTGAACAGGCAGATGTACTGCAGTCTATCGGTATTTTCTTCCCATTCCTGCTAGCTGCAATTCTGAAGTCTGCACAGGGTTCTTCTACTGTTGCGATTACTACAACTGCAGGTATCATGGCTCCACTTATGGCTCCTTTGGGTATGGATTCTACAATCATGTCTGTACTGTGTGTTATGGCCATTGGTGCTGGTGCGATGACCGTATCTCACGCAAACGACTCTTATTTCTGGGTTGTTACTAACTTGGCGGTATGACTCCAGATCAGGGTTACAAGACTCAGACAATGACAACTCTGGTTCAGGGTATTTGTTCAATTCTGTTATTCTTCGTATTAACATTAATTTTTGGATAAGCAGGTGATTTTATGACATTAAGAAATGACGCAGATGTCATTATTAAAGAATCGATCCATCGTGTACTTCCTGATGAAGCTGTTGCACAGGCATTAAAACAGGCTTCCTTCTCATCTGGTAAACTGGTTGTTGTTGCTGCAGGTAAAGCCGCATGGCAGATGGCAAAGGCTGCATCAGATATTTTAAATGATCGTATTGATGCAGGGGTTGTCGTAACGAAATATGATCATGTCAAAGGTCCTATTGATAAGATGGCATGTTATGAAGCAGGTCATCCAGTACCAGATGAAAATTCATTCATTGGTACACAGGCTGCTTTAGATTTAGTCAGTGATTTAACAAGTGATGATACTGTTCTGTTTTTGTTGTCAGGAGGTGGAAGTGCACTGTTTGAAAAACCATTAGTGACTCCAGAAGAGCTGACAGACATTACTAAGCAGTTTTTAGCATGCGGTGCAGACATTACAGAAATCAATACAATTCGTAAACGTATTTCTGCAGTAAAAGGTGGAAAATTCGCAAAGATTTGTGCTCCTGCCCATGTCTTCAGCATTGTATTAAGCGATATTTTAGGAGATCCTTTGGATATGATTGCTTCAGGTCCAGCTTATCCTGATTCATCAACAAGTGAAAAAGCTCTGGAAATCGTAAAGAAGTACAATTTGAAGCTCAGTGAAGATGCACTGGCACTACTTCATGAGGAAACTCCAAAAGTACTGGACAATGTAGAAACAATTATTACAGGAAGTGTACGCAATCTGTGCAATGCTGCTGCAAATGCTGCAAAAGAACTCGGTTATGAACCTGTATTCCTCACAGATCAATTGACTTGTCTGGCAAAGGAAGCTGGATCATTCCTTGCAGCAATTGCCAAGAGCTATCAAAACACTGAAAAGTCACTAGCGTTTATTGCAGGTGGTGAAACTGTTGTTCATCTGACGGGTAAAGGAAAAGGTGGAAGAAATCAGGAACTTGCCCTTGCAGCTGCTGAAGGTATTGCAGAATGCAAAGATACTGCAGTCTTCTCTATTGGATCTGATGGTACAGATGGACCAACAGATGCTGCTGGAGGATATGTAGATCAGAACACAAAAGCCGTTTTGAAAGAACAAGGCATTGATATCTATCAGGTTTTAACAAACAATGATGCTTACCATGCATTAGAAAAAGCAAATGGTCTTATCATTACTGGTGCAACGGGTACTAACGTCAATGATGTGGCTGTAATGCTGATTAAACGATAAGAAAAAGCGCTGAGAGAAATCTCAGCGCTACTTTGTTATTTCAGTAATTTTAAATAGTCCAGAACTGAAAGAACCATACCTGCAAACAGGTAAACTTCAACCAGTGCTCCTGCTAATCCTGTTACCCATCCAATCACTGGAAGGATACCTGCAATTCCTAAAACAATTCCAATTACCCATCCTGCAACAATATGCAGAAGAACATTTACAATAACTGCAGCAATATCCTTCTTCTCAGTAAATGAGAAAGGAAAGTACTTTTTTAACATTTCCATGATTTATGCCCCCCTGGTTATGAAATATAACAAACTTTATTCTTAAAATCAAGATAGTTAGATTGACAATCCATTTTACATGTCAATCTATTTTAATATATCGTAAAGAACGAATTGCTTTTTTTGCCAATGGAAGTCCATGTGCCCACAAAGGATAGATAAAATCAATGCATGGCAAATCAAATTCACCTAAATAAACATCAATGCATGGATTAAATGAAGACTTAAACTCAAACAATCCATCATCAAATGTACCCTGTACTCCACCGAAATTAAAATACTTGCATCCCTTTCTATAAGCCCACTTCATGCCTTCATAGCGCAAAATATAAGCAGGCAGATATCTTCTATATCTTTCATCTAATCCCGAATACAGAAGCTCTGCTGTCGTCCCATCGTCGACCAGAAGCAAAGCACTCGCTAAAGAACCCAGCTCTTTCTGATCTTTCTCAAGCATAGCAATCTCTTTATTTATTTTCTCTATTTTGCGTTCTAGTTCATTTCTTTTTTTATTTGCTGCAAAAGGAAGCTCACACATCTGCTTATCTATCAGATCAAGTTCATTCTGACAATTCTGAAGAGCTTTCTGATAATCAATCTTTGCCACTAAAAAAGTACTATGCCCATCATAAGCTTTCAGCATATCTGCAAAATATTCTTCATTTCTAAGCGCAATCCCTTTTCTACGTTCAGTACAATGAATCACCTGAATAAAATCATTCAGACATTCAAGTCCGCCTTCTATGACAACAACACCTTTCTGAACAGCTTCCTTGATTTTCTTTTTCTGTTTTGAAGAAAATCTGTTTTCAAAGTTCTCTTCTAATGGAAAATTCATCTGAAATCTAGGCTGAATTGCCTTTGAAAGCTCTAAATGATATCCCAGAAATTGTGCTCCACAGTTTTCTAAACGATTCACTAATTCATCATTTCTTGCTTCCTGCGCTTTCTGTTTTTCATTCAGTTCACATGTTGCAATTTTAATATTTGGATCAAACTTTAATACTATTGCTTTTCTTTTTCTGCAATATTTCTTTACTTCACTAAAAAAAATTTTTAGCACTTTATCATCACTATAGTCAAGAATTGGACCTCGAGTCATATATGCCATTTTCAGTCCAGCACCTAAGTTTCTAAATAATATCATCCCTGCTGCCTGCAGTTTATCATCAATTCTTAAACCTACATAAGCATGTTCCCAGGTCTTTTTTACCTGTGCCCAACAGGACATCTGATAAATACTTTTATAAGGTGAATGCATGACAAACTCATTCAATTCACATTCACTCAAATGTTCCACAAATTCAATATTCATCTTCTGTCTCCTTCATAACATATCCATTATACCCAATTCTTATCTATTTGTCTTGTAATCAAAAAATAAAAACAAGCTCTTTCGAGCCTGTTTTTACTGAGAAATTGCTTCTACTGGGCAAGTAGCAACGCAAGCACCACAATCGATGCAAACATCTGGATTGCAAACTGCTGTATCTTCCAGAGTTAAAGCTTCAACAGGGCATCCTGCAACGCAAGCACCACAAGCGATGCAAAGGTCTTTGTTAATAGTAACTGGCATGTTCTATTCCTCCATCTATAGTCATATTATACCGATTTTTCAGAACTATTTCAATGCACTTGGTCTTATTTCAAAAATAATTAACGCCTAAAAAATAGTATTGTCGATGAAATTTTTTATTTTTGGTAATCATTAACGTAAATTACAAATCGTTTTCCCACATCAAAATATGCCCCATAACACAAAAAAGCCTCAGCTTTTCAGCCAAGGCTATCATTTATCTGCAATTTCCTTTCGTCTTCCGCCGGATTCAATCCCTACAGCTGCTTCCTCCGACTCACCTTTGTCGTCTGCTTACGCTTTTGACTTTTCTAGGCCATCCAGCTTACGATTTGCATCGTTTGCCTTCAACTTTCTTTCCTCCGCTGTTTTTCGCTTTCTTTCGTTAGCTTCAGTTTTGGATTCTGACTACTCAGCCTCTGTTTCTGATTTTCCCACATCTTCCTGTCTCCGCCTCACAGTGGCTTCTTCAGTGCTCGCTCTCTTCTTTCGATTCAAACGTCTTCCCCGTTACCTCATGCCTGATTTCTCATGCATCCCTTCACGGTTCTGGTACTCACACTTACTGTTCGTTTCTTTTTGCCCCTCCCTGATTCGCTCCCACAGCTGTTCCTCAGGTGCTTGCTTCCAGATTTCTCTTTCCACACTTTCCATTTCCCTTCAGCTTTCTTTCGTCCGCTTTCGTTTCACTTCCGGCTACTCAGCTTTCTGTTTCTTCCTTTCTGTTCTTCTCGTTTCTGCCTCACAGCGGCTTTCACGATGCATCCTTTCCACTCTCGCTTCCAGGATTTCCCCGTTACCCTCTGCCTGATCTCTCATGCATTCCTTCACGGTTCTCTTACTTGGCTCTACTGATGGTTTCCTTTCATTCTACCCTGATTCACTCCCGCAGCTGTTCCTCAGGTGATTCCCTTTTGATTTTCTTCTCTGGGACCAATGCATTGCTTTCGTTTCCTTTCGTCCACTTTAGCTTTAGCATCTCACTACTTGGCCTCTGTTTCTTCCGTTCCTTTTCTTTCCAGTTTCATCTCACAGTGATTCCTCTGGTGTGCGATTTGGCTTTCACCTCATCACTTTCCCTTGTCTTTCCAGCCTGATTTCTCATGCCTTTTTTTCAAGTTCTCGTACTTGGCTTCCTGTTTGTTTCCTTTCGCTCTACTCTGATTCACTCCCACAGCTGTTTCTCAGATGATTCCCTTATGTTTTCACTTTCGGGACTTTCCGCTTTCAGTTCACTTTCTTTCGTCTGTGTCCTGTTCGCCTCAAGCTACTCAGATTTCTGTGTTTTCTTTTCCGTTCTTATCGGTTTTGCCTCACAGTGGTTTTACCGATGCACGTCTTAGTTCTCACCTTGACGTTTTCCCCTTCATCTTCGACCTGATCTCTCATGTCGCTCTTACAGGTTCTCGTACTCAGATTTCTGTTTGTTTCCTTTCGTTCTACCCTGTTTCACTCCCACAGCTGTTTGACAGGTGATTCCTTTCGAATTTCTCCTTCAGGACGATTGCATGACTTTCGCTTTCTTTCGTCCACTTCCGTTTTAGCAATTCACTACTCAGATTTCTGTTTCTTCCGTTCTCTTCTTTTTGGTTTTGTCTCACAGTGACTTTTCCAATGTTTCATCTTTTCCTTTCGGATTTGATGTTTTCTACCTTATCCTCTGACTGGTTTCCCATTCTTCTTTTCTGGTTTCTGATACTTGGCTTTCTGTTTGTTTCCTTTCGTCCTTCCCGGTTTCGCTCCCACAGCTGTTTCACCGGTGCTTCCCTTTTTCCACTTTCTTGCGTCCGTTCCTTTATCGGGCTTTTCTGCGAACTTTCCACTTTCTTTCGTCTGTTTCTTTCCGCATCTGACTACTCAGCTTTCTGCCTTTCTTTTCCCTTCTTCCCGATGTCTGCTGGCAGCGGTTTTCATCGGTGCTTACTTCCTCTTCCGTCCGACCTGTTTCCGTGTCTTCCTTCAGATTCTGGTACTCAGCTTCCTGCGATTCCTTTCTCCGATCACTGTTTCGCTTCACAGTAGCTACTTCAGCATCTCAACATTTTCCTTTCGGATTTTAGTTGATTCTCCTTAGCTTACGCCTTAGGATCAGGTTACTCAGCTTTAGGATTTCTTCTCTTGCGAGAAGCTTCCTAGCTGTTTTTCTTGGGTACTCCCAAGCAGCTCGCTTATATTAACATCCTAAAATACCCTTGTCAACAACTTTTTTACATTTTTTACAAATTTTTTCATATTTTTTACTTAAAACGCTTACATTTTTATCTTTTATATTGAAATAAGAAAAAGGAATCCCTTTACAGAGATTCCTTTAGGCAATAACCTTGAGTCTACTACTTAACGTTGTAGAAGCAGTCCATACCCTGGTATTCAGCGATTGCACCCAGTTCATCTTCGATGCGGAGCAGCTGATTGTACTTAGCGATACGGTCTGTACGGCTCATAGAACCAGTCTTGATCTGACCAGCATTCAAACCAACAGCGATGTCAGCGATTGTTGTGTCTTCAGTTTCACCTGATCTGTGAGATACTACGCAAGTGTATCCAGCCTTCTTAGCCATTTCGATAGCGTCGAAAGTTTCAGTCAGAGAACCAATCTGGTTAACCTTAATCAGGATTGAGTTAGCGATACCCTTTTCGATACCTTCTTTCAGGATACGAGGGTTTGTAACGAACAGGTCGTCACCAACCAGCTGAATCTTGTTACCCAGTCTGTCAGTCAGCTTCTTCCATCCGTCCCAGTCTCTTTCACCCAGACCATCTTCGATAGAAACGATTGGATACTTTTCGCACCATTCTGCATACATTTCGATCATTTCATCAGTAGTCTTAGTACCCTGACCTGATTTTTCCAGATCATAGTTCTTAGTTTCTGGATTGTAGAATTCAGATGCAGCAACGTCCATAGCGATGCAGATGTCCTTACCAGGAACATAGCCAGCCAGTTCGATAGCTTCAACGATCAGTTTCAGAGGTTCTTCGTTACCTTCTACACAGCTAGGAGCGAATCCGCCTTCGTCACCAACGTTAGTATTGTAGCCTTTGCCCTTCAGAACCTTACGCAGGTTGTGGAAAGTTTCAGCACCCATACGCAGAGCTTCCTTGATGCTCTTAGCGCCTACAGGCATAATCATGAATTCCTGGAAGTCAACTGTAGAGTCAGCATGAGAACCACCATTCAGTACGTTCATCATAGGAACTGGCAGTGTCTTACCGTTGAATCCACCGAAATACTTGTACAGTGGCATATCATAATAGTCAGCAGCAGCACGTGCGCAAGCCATAGAAACACCCAGGATTGCATTAGCACCCAGCTTAGACTTGAAATCTGTACCATCAAGTTCCAGCATTACCTTATCGATAGCGTTCTGATCAGTAACATCCATACCCAGAACTGCATCAGCGATAATGTCGTTAACATTGCTTACAGCCTTTGTAACACCCTTACCTAAGAAACGTGTCTTGTCACCATCACGGAGTTCCAGAGCTTCTCTTTCACCAGTAGAAGCACCTGATGGTACCATAGCGCGTCCAAATGCGCCAGATTCAGTAGTAACTTCGACTTCAACTGTTGGATTACCACGTGAGTCGATTACTTCGCGTGCATAAACATCAATAATACTTGGCATTTTATATAGTCCTCCTCTAGTATTTATTGCACATCTATTATACCTCAAGACCTTTTATAAATAAAGTCAAAAAATCTTTTTGTCCTCTTTTTCACAAGAAAAGACTTTATTTCTTTTCTGAAATTCCAAGATAATCATTGAGTTCTTTTCTCATATTTTCAGGCATTTCCTTTTTCACAGGGCAAATAACTCCATTGGCCAGCTGCTCAGTAAACTTTACAATATAATCCATATCTTCTTTTAACATTCGTTTAGAAAGATGTTCCATGACATCATGACGATTATGAATCACACCAGTTCCCTGTGCAGTAATACGCGCAAAACTTACTGCAGGTACATTTTTATCCGCAAATGGTGTGGAATCACTGGAATAAACTCCCTGTGATACTGCAATTGGGAAACCTTTCAGCTTCGCATCATAATCAATATAGTGTACAAAGTCCATTTCACTTGTACATACTGCAATACGCTTACCCATAGTTGATCCAATCATATCAATATTGACACACAGTACAGTTTTATCAAGTTCATCTTCATGTGCTTTTACATATGCCTTTGACCCTAACAAGCCACGTTCTTCACTTCCGCACCAAACTAAACGAATTGTACGTTCTGGCTTATGCTTCGCAAAATATTCCGCCATTTCATACAAGCATACAGAACCTGTTGCATTATCATATGCTCCTTTTGAAAATGGTACAGAATCATAATGTGCAGTACATACAACAATTTCATCACTCTTGCCTGCAATCTCGCACACCAAATTTCTTGATACCCCTGTTTGCTTTGTACCTTTGACTGTCAATTGTACTTCTTCAGCACCTAATTCTACCATTTCCATGGCATCATGAACTTTCACATGAACTCCAGGCAGTTCTTTCACTTCATGAAGCTGTGTTCTAAATTCACGAACATCCAAATCAGTCTGTTCACGTGATTCATCAATATTTCCACTAAATGAAATAAAACCTGCAGGATTTCCTTTTACCAATGTTTTAAATCCTTTTAAACCTACATATCCATTGACCATCACAATTGCATCCTGCGCTCGTTTTAGCATCACTGGATGGTCTTGTTCAAAATAACAGAACTTCTTTACAATGCCTTCATCAGGTGTACTGATGCATCCTTTATATCCTGTACATTCATAAGTCTTCATATAAGGCTTTAATACTCTGAGTTCAGCTTTTTCTACAGTATTCATTTCAACTTCAAATTCTTCAATCTGACTTTCAAGACCTAAATCTTTCAAATAGTCTTGAATCAAAAGACATGCTTCCAGTTCTTGCTGTGTTCCACCCTGTCGTTCAAATGACATTTCATTCAATAATTTCCAGCTTTTTTCAATACTCATATTTCCGTCCCTCCACTTACACAATAAGTATATCACATCAAAATACAAACAAAACCTTTCATTTTCAAAACAAAATTATACCTATAGTATATATTACATATCTTTATTTATCCCTTTGGATGACTGATATTTCTACTTTTAGTCAAAAACATTATATTAATCTTATACAGAAAGAATAAACGGTGTGTATCATGCAGAAAATTGGATCAAAACTCAGAAAACTAAGAAAGGCTAAAAATCTTACTGTCAAAGAAGTCGCTGCAATGACTGGATTTAGTGCTTCATTTATCTATGCCGTCGAACAGGAACGTAAGAATCCTTGTTACGAAAACATTCAATTACTGTGTGAAAAACTGGATGTTCCACCAATCTACTTCTTTGATGACTCTAAATCATCTTACGATATCATCATGGAAAATGGTGCTATGGAAATCATGGATTTATTGTTAGACTATGACAAATGGCCTCAAGAAGATAAAAACAGTTTAAAAGCATTCATCAATTATCAGAAATCCAAGAAAGACTAGGTTTAGTCTTTTTTTGTGCTAAAATGAAAACGGTGATTCCCATGAACAAGATAACAGCTATTTTTCTTAGTTTTCTTTTCTTTCTTATGCCCATCTGTGCACAAGAGATAGAACTAGAAAGTGATTATGTCTATATGATAGATGCTGACAATCAACAAGTACTCATTGATAAAGGTTCAGATAAACTAATTTATCCAGCATCTATGACTAAAATCATGACCTTGATTGTCGTTTTAGAACATCTGGATGATATTTATGAAACACTTGTTTTAGATAAAGAAGTCTTTCAGGGACTTTATGAAGCCAATGCATCATTAGCCGGATATAGTCTTAATGAGAAAGTATCTGTCAAAGACTGTCTTTATGGTTTATTTCTGCCTTCAGGAGCAGAATGCA
>JAFULN010000030.1 GCA_017473335.1 Erysipelotrichaceae bacterium | reverse complement strand
TAAAGCTGAAATCTATCGCTTTATCTATCTTTCTCAAGATATGATTATCTGGAACTAAGTCTTCCAGCAGAATCAAATTTACCTTTCCTTGTTTTCTGTCTTTTCTTTCCATCATATTAAACACCTGCTTTTCTTTACACATCAATTATAACACTTTATTTGAGCCATAAAAAAAGACCATCGACTTTGTCGATAGTCTGAGAGAATCCTTTCGGATTCTCTTTGATGGTACACTTTGTAAGCCATGTTCTGTACTTCTTTCGAAGTGGCAGCCATTTATCTGCATTGTGATCAATGCCCTTCAATTGCTTCATTTCGCTTTTGAAGATTCCCCTACCAAATTTGGGTTTCTCGCTTGCGGGGTTTATCTCGTTCCACTCTGTACGTTTCCATACAGACTACGTCACTGTGACACTTTTAAAGGCTTTTGCCATAGTTTCCCTTAGGCATCAGCTCAGCCGTCAGTTTTACCTGCCTGACCTTATTCATTCAATCAGCACAAACACTACAGCCATCTCAGGCCGTGCGAGCATGGACTTTCCTCTGAACACACCAGGATGTCAGCAGCTGCCCAAGTATAACCATTAATTTTTTTCCTGATAAACGATTTGTTCCAGACGACTCAAGCGCTTGAGAATATCCATCTTTGAAACATTCATTGATTCACTCTCGCTCATTGCTTTCTGTTTACCTTCCAGTTCAATGATTTTTGCCTTCAATGATGCAATCGTTCTTTCCTGCACCAACGCAGCTTCACTCATTTTTGCAATCATCTGATCATAAATCTGATAATCTTCAATCACCAGATCGAGCAGTGCATCAACTTCACTGGCAGAATAACCTTTGAAATCAACATGAAATTCCTTATCAAGAATTGCATGTACATCAAGATTCAGCTTTGTTTCCATACTTCCACCTACCGTTCTTATATATTTTGCCAAATTTAGCAGTGAATTGCAAGTTTCATCTTAAGTTATTTGGAAAATATAACAATGAAATGTTAAATTGGTTATAATATAAAATGGTGATAGAATGATTAATTATCCAAATGGCAAAAAATCAGTACCCGCAAAAAGTGTACCTCACGCTTCTGCATCACGCAGAGGAATGACACTTGAAAGTGATATCAATCAAAGCAATGAGTATTATCTGAGTACTGGTAAAGCTGTCATTCATAAAAAGCCGACGCCTGTTCAGATAGTTCATGTAGACTATCCGCGCAGAACGGCTGCCAAAATCACAGAAGCATATTTTAAAGTGCCTTCAACAACAGATTATAATGGCATTTACAGGGGAAAATACATCGACTTTGAGGCAAAAGAAACTGCTTCAAAAACATCTTTTCCATTCTCAAGTATTCATCCTCATCAGATTGAACATTTGAGACAGGTTCTATTGCACGGGGCGATAGGCTTCTTCATTGTACGCTTTAAAGCATATGATGAAACATTTTTTGTAGAAGCAGCTAAAATTATCCCCCATTATCTTGATGATCAAAAACGTTCGCTCTCTTACAAATGGTTTAAAGAAGAAGGCATACTCATTCCTTTTTCTTTATCTCCTAGTGTGAACTATCTTAAAGTAATTGATCAGCTTTATTTTTAGGAGGTTTTTATGACAGAAAACAAAACACGAAAATCACGTTCCAGAAAAGAAAAAAAGAAATTTAAATTTAGTTTCAAAAAATTCTTTATGGTACTTATCATTCTTGTTGTACTTGTTGGATTTATTGGTGCAGCTGGTGGAGGAATGCTCATTTACTCCATGGCTTCAAAAGCTCCGGAGGTTACAATAGATGCTTTTGAAAGTCCAGAAAGTTCTAAAATTTTAGACAGAAACGGAAATCTTGTCGCTGAAGTAGGCTATCAGAAACGTGAAAACATTACATATGAAGATTTACCAAATTCACTGATTGATGCTCTGGTTTCAATTGAAGACAGCAGATTTTTTGACCATAGTGGATTTGATTTAGTACGATTTACTAAAGCAATGATAGAAAATGTCTTTGCAACTTTAAAAGCTGGTAGAATCGTTTTTACACAAGGTGGTTCTACACTCACTATGCAGCTGATTGACAACTCTTACTTTAAAAGTGATGATGGTGGTGATTTAGGGGCAAATGGCATTGAACAAAAAGTCCAGGAAATCTATATGGCCATGCAGCTTGAAGGACAAACCAGCAAAAAAGCAATCCTTGAATATTATTTAAATAAAATCAATTTTGGCGGAAGCGGAAATATTCGCGGTGTTCAAAAGGCTGCAGAATTCTATTTTGGTAAAGATGTCAGTGAATTATCATTGTCGGAAAGTGCTCTTTTGGCAGGTGTCGTTAATGCTCCATATCGTTACAATCCGCACAATAACTTAGACTTGGCAACACAGCGCAGAAACACTGTGCTGAACATGATGGTCCGTCATGGCTACATCAGTGAACAGGAGGCGTCTTTAGCTAAATCTATCAACATTGAAGATCAACTAATTGACAGTTCCAGTGCTAATCGTGGAGCTGGTGAAGGCGATGCCTATCAGGCATATATTGATGTTGCAATTCAAGAAGTTAAGAATTTAACTGGTATGGACCCATCTGTTGTTCCAATGACGATTTATACTCACATGGATCCAAAAGTACAAAGTGTTGTAGATCAGCTTCAAGCAGGAGAACTTATAGAATTCCCTGATGAAAAAATGGATATGGCTCTTGTTTCTGTTGATAATGACACAGGTGAAATTGTGGCAATCGGCGGTGGAAGAAGCTATGCTGATGGTGGAAGCATGCTGCTGAATCTGGCAACTGACCAGTATGCACAGCCTGGTTCAAGTGTTAAGCCTTTCCTATCATATGCTCTTGCCTTTGAATATCTAGGATGGTCAACAAGCCACACAGTCCTTGATCAGCCTATCGTTTATGCCGGAACAAATAAAATTGTAAAAAACTTTGATGGAAAATATCGTGGACAGATGACATTGCTTGATGCTGTGGCATCATCTATGAATACTCCTGCTATTCAGACATTGCAGGAAGTCATTTCTTCTCAGAAAAATGGTAAGACAAAAGTTGTTGAATATCTTCAGAACCTTGGTTTCAGCAAAGTCACTGAAGATCAATTTGATATCGGTTATGCAATTGGCGGAAGTACATTCCAGGCCAATGCTGTTGAACTAGCTGGTGCACAGGCTACAATGATGAACTATGGAAGTTATATTCAGCCTCATACAATTAAGCGCATTGAGTTCAATGATGGCAGCGAACCTGTTGAACCAGTTTATACACCTACACAAGTCATTAGTGAAGAAGCTGCTTATCTGACCACAGAGCTTTATTACAACAACGTCTGGGGTGGCATTTACAACTATATGCAGACTTTGAAAAGAGACTACCCTACTTATGCAAAAACTGGAACATCGAACTGGGGCGAAGAAGCTGCGCAGTTTGGAATTCCTGTTGGTAACGCAAAAGATAAATGGATGATTTCATCTTCTTCTGATTACACAACTGCATTATGGGTTGGTTATGACAAAGCCTACAGTGATTTCTATTGGACATCTTCAAAAACAAAACTGAATCTTCCAGGAAAAATCTCTTCTGTGATGATGGATGCACTTAATGAAGACACTAAACCAGCTGGTGTTAAGAAACCTGATGGAGTTGTTTCTATTACTCATGTTCTTGGTACATGGCCGTATTCTTCTCTGATTGAAGGTCAGACAGAATATGTTGTAACAGGTAAAATCAAAAAAGAATTCGCAACTTTAGTTGATCCACAGACAAGTACAGTAGAAACTCTGGCTGATTTCAATTCTGTTTTAGATACTGAAGGAAGAATGGTCATTAAATGGGCTGATTATCCTGACCCTACAAAGCTGCAGATTGCAAGTACTGAACTTGATTTATCTCAGGAACTGGCTGGCAAATGGGTTGAAGCTATTGGCACACGTATTTTTGACTGGACATGGCTGTATGGACCAATTCGCTACCGTGCAGAAATCACAGTAGATGATAAACTCATAGAAACTATTACAAGCGAAACAAATACCGCTGAATACAAGGTTGAAATGAAACCTGGCAGCAAAATCAAAGCTTGTGGTTATTATGTTTATGAAAAATCAGGAAATGAAAGTAACCGTTTATGCACAGAATGGCAAGTTGAGGATAAAGAACTCACAATTACTGCTCCTGGCACAACTGCAACTCAATCCACAATTAATACCTGGGCTTCATCAAATCAGCTGACAAATATTTCATTTGAAGAAAAAGAAACTTCTGATATTACATTAGTGAATACAAATGCAATTGAGATTATTATTTCTCACGAAGATGGTTCATATGAAACATACAATAATTCAAGTACATTTATGATCAAAACTAGTCAGCTTCCAAATGTAAAAATTAAAGTAACTCTTTACATTCAAAAAGAAACTGAACCAGAAGAAACACCTAATCCTGATACACCTTCAACTGGAGGTAATAACATTATCGCCAACTGTAAAGAAGCAGGTGTTGATGATCAGGGAAACAACGTCTGCAAAGTATGTGCTGATGGCTTTGATTTAGTCAACAACGCATGTGTTGCAAAAGAAAACAATTCTTCAGCTGACGAATCTGAGGAAACCGAAAATAACTAAAGGTCACTGTTAAGTGACCTTTTCTTTTACCCATCTATTGTTTCTTTAAAAACTCGTTTCAAAACTTTATATGGTATATCTTGTGTATAATATATTTGAAGCATACCTCGTGGAGTTATTTTATATTCTTGAAGTTCATCCACATATTTCATAATTGAACTAGCTTCTACATTTATATGATCTTTGAACGGTATCAATCGAACAAATGAATCCCCTGAATAATAACTAGGCAGCTTTGCCCAAAGTATCTCCTTTATGTCAGAAGAAACACTTTCAAAAATTAGTTTCCTCAGTTCAATGAAGCTATTCACTGTCTTAGTTGGATATTTCTGTAAATACTCTTGTATATCCTTATTCATATGACTACCTTATCATTTCATATCTTTTAATATTTGATTTTCCTTTAAAACTTCTATAGCAAAGTCAGTAAACCTGAAACAATCAGAAACAAATATATCATTTGTTTGAACTGTTTCTGAGGAATCTTATCTACTACTTTCATACCCATCCATTCCCCTAAAAAGACACCTATGATTCCTGGCACAAACAATAATACAAGTTCAATATCAATTAAATGATTCATTACACGTACGATTGTTGAATAAATGCTATTGACCAGAAAAAACATCTGAATTGTACCTATATACTCTTTTTTTTCTTTGGTTACTGCAAGATAGTACAAAACCATTGGAGGTCCACCAATCCCAAATAACCCATTGGCAATTCCACTGATACTTGAACACACTGAAATGGACAAAAGATTCGGCTTAATTGTAATGCGATCTGCAAAAAACATAAAATAGAGTGCTAATACAATCAAAAAACAACTGAACACATTCTTTAATAGATCTAACTGTAAAGATGAACCTACTTCGATAGCAATCGTAGTCAAAACAAAGCTTAACAAAGCAGGAAGAATTACAAGACGCATGTTAATGTGCTTACGATACTGAATAGCTAATATCAGGTTCAGCACAAGTCCAATCATTACATTGAGCGCTGACGCTCTTAAAATAGATAAAATCATCGGCAGAAAAAGCATTAGGACAATGCCACAGCCAAACCCACTGACTGTTTGAGTAAAACCTGCCAAAATCGAAGCAAACAGTACAAGTACAGATTGCATATCAGTCTCCTTTCAACAATCTATCTGTTGTTCTAATTGAACAAAAAGTCTACTAATTCTGCATTTGTACAAAACCAAATATCATCATATTTTGATACAGCTGCACAAATTAGTTCCATTGTTCCCCAAAGATTTTCTGCATCCAAATCATAACTATGGCCAACTATTTGACATATAGCAAGCTCTTCATCTGTATTCAAAAAATCTGCCACAAAATTTGTTAGATTTGGGTCAATATGATAAATACTGGTTTTCCAATGATATGCATCAGTGCATGATGCAAAACTATTTGTGAATTCACTAGTTCGCGCATATGAAAATCCACAACCTTTAGCACATTTAGCAATACGTTCATCATAATAGTCAAAAGGAACTGCAAATCCCTTTACGTCTCTTTTAATGAGTTTTTCCAAATTCTCTTTATCAAGTTTCATTTGACGATAACACTCTTCATCCGATAATTCATTCATGTAAGGATGTGTAAGTGTATGTGATGCTACCTCATGACCATCATACAAATGTTTTACAAGCTCAGGTGACAGACGTGTCACTTTCATTCCATTTGGATGAATCCATGTAAACTGTTCCTGCATTAACTGTGAGTTCAAATTAAACGTACCTTTAATACCATATTTATTCAACATTTTCACAAAACGCACATCTTGTAAGACACCATCATCATAAGTGATATTGAATGCTTTCTTTTTACTGCCAGGAAACAATTTTTTCATAATGTTCCTTCTCCCTAATAACATTTCTATCATTTTAATTCTTGAGAATATTCACGAAACCATCTTTCAAATCGCAGTTTGTTAAAAATAATAAATTTATATTGTTCATCATTTTTCATTGAAACTATTGCAAGAGGAAAAAACATCCATTTCAATGTAATCGATTTGATTTCAGACATTGGTAAAACTAGATTTTTAAATTTTCTATCAACGGTCAGCTTGTTTGTTTTATAAGTGAGTGACTGACGACTAAGATACAAACCCCCACCAAGGATTCCACAATAACATAAGCTGCACACAAAAACCTTCATTGATTGAACCTCATGACTTATTAATTTATTCATTACAGCACCCACATTCAGAAAAACAAAGAAATCTCACGCAACAATAAATGTCTATAAATGAATATCCGATCTATTAGCAAGTAAATCTAATCTTTGTGAACATTTATCTTTTCTTTAAACTGTTCATTGCCAGCCAAAAAACTATTTGTAAGGTATATCTAATGATTTTTCAATGCATTTAAACTTGATGTCTCAGCAATAACGATTAGTTTCATCTCGTTTGTAAGTGGCAATTCTGGATTAATATTCACTTTAATCGTTTGATGATCACGAACCGCAACAACATTCATGAAATATTTTCTTCTTAAATCAAGTTCAATTAAGTTTTTTCCTATCCATTCATTTTTTACTTCGATTTCAACAATGGAAACATCACTCGATAATTCAATAAGATCAATAAAACCTGAACTTATCAGATTTTTAGCTAAGCGAATCCCTGACTCACTTTCAGGAAACACAACACTATCCGCTCCAACTTTCTCAAGTATTTTACAGTTCATCTCGCTTGAACATTTAGCAATAACTTTCTTTACTCCTGCTTCTTTACATAGCATCGTTGCCATGACACTTGCCTCTAAACAGCTTGCCATCGCAATGACCACAACATCAAAATTTGATATCCCTAACTGTTTGATAACTTCCGAATCTGTAACATTAGCACATTTGCAAATTGGTATTTCTGAAATTGCAGCTCTAACAACTTCCTCGTCCATATCTACGGCTAATACCTCTGCACCACTTGATACCAGTTCTTTTGCCACAGACCTTCCATATCTTCCCAAGCCAAAGATAGCATACGTATTTTTTCTTTTCATTTGATAACCACCCTTCAAATATTAACCTATACTTATTTCCTCAATAGGATTTTTAATTACATTTTTCTTATCTTTTTTCGCATTGAATGCTACTAAGAGTGAAATAGGACCTACTCTTCCAAGATACATTGTCACAATGATGACGATTTTTCCCATCATGTTCAATGAAGGGGTCAAATTTCTAGTTAATCCAACTGTAGCTGTTGCACTCACAGTTTCATAAAGAATATCCAATAAATCTGCATGCATGCATGAAGACAATAGCAGTGTCGATACCATCATAATTGAAAATGATACTGAAACAACCGCCACAGATTTATTAACCGCGTGTTTTGAAAGCGTGCGATCAAACACTTCCACATGTTCTCTATTTTGAATTGTAGCCAAAGCCGATATCAATAATACTGCTATAGTGATGGTCTTGATGCCACCCGCAGTCCCTGCAGGAGAACCCCCTATAAACATCAAAATCATTGAAATGATAGCTGATGAATTCGTCAGATTTTGCTGAGGTATGGTTGCAAAACCAGCTGTTCTTGTTGTGATAGATTGGAAGAATGATACCTGCACTTTATCAAACAATGAAAGATTTTTAATTGTCAATGGATTATTGTATTCAAACACTAAAAATGAAAGTGCTCCAAAAAGAACTAAAAAAGTTGTTACTGATAAGACGATTTTACTGTGCAAGGTTAAATGGGAAAAAACACTTATTTTTTGCTGCGTTCTTTTCTTTAAAACACGCACAACATCCCACCAGACAAGATATCCAATTCCCCCCAATACAATGAGCATACTTGTAACTGCATTGACAATAGGATTTAGTGCATAATCACACAAACTATTTTCTGAAATAATATCTATCCCGGCATTGCAGAATGCAGAAACAGAAGTGAAAATAGAAATCCAGATTCCTCTTACCCCAAACTCAGGAACGAACACAAGCATATAAAGCAATGCGCCCACTGATTCAACGATCAACGTTCCCTTCAGTACTTTTTTAATGAATCTAATAATTCCAGAAATTGAATTGAGATTAAATGCATCTTGAAGAAGCAACCGATCATTTAATCCAATTTTTTTATTCATGTAAATCATCAAACCTGCTATTATCGTAATAACGCCTAATCCACCAATCTGAATCAAAATTAAAATAACGAGCTGACCAAAAAAACTCCATGTTGAAACAGTTGGCAAAGTGACCAGCCCTGTCACACACATTGAAGTAGTTGCCGTAAACAATGCATCAATATAGTCTATTTTCCCTTGAGTTGAAGAGCTGATTGGTAGAGCCAGCAAAATACTGCCAATTAAAATCCCAAAAAGAAAACTCAGCATGATGGTCTGTGTTGTTGTAAAATGAACTCTCTTTTTCATTTTTTCCCTCTAATCATTCATTTCTTTTGTCCTTAGTATAACATGTTCTTCTACTATATTGCATAAATCAAAATAATCTATCACATATTTTTCACTAAAAGAACTAAACTCATTCATCGTTTATCATGTAAAAAGAGGTCTTTCCTTTTCCAAATATTCACCACTTTCTGGGTTTGGGGACCATCTACTTCATCTGGTGGGGAGCTGATTATCCCCAGTAGTTGATGGAGTATTAACCTCTTTCTATAATTGACTACGGTCTGTATAGAAGGAGGTTTTTATTATGGATCACACTGAAAAAATTCTTATTTCTCTACTCAATTTGAGTCCGGGCTCTATTGAATCTATTCATTCTTCCACTGATGAATCCAATCATCTTTCCGTCTCTGTCACTCTTGCAAGAAGAAAAATGGATTGTCCTTATTGTGGTAATTCTGCATTGCTTTCCAAGGGGTTCTACACTCGCAGCGTTTCTGTTCCGAATCGTGCTTTTGAAGATATTTCCGTTTCACTGAAAGTCCCTCGTTACAAATGCTCTTGTGGACAC
>JAFULN010000029.1 GCA_017473335.1 Erysipelotrichaceae bacterium | reverse complement strand
TCATTATGAAGAAATGAATCATTAGCCCCACATATCGAGTGTTCTGTCAAGTATTTGAGTGAAAAATAGACACAAAAAAAAGAAGAGTCAACTAAACGTTGATTCTTCTCTGTATTTTGTCATCTTAACTTAATGACATTGAGCATCTGCTCCTTTTACATTGGAAGTTCTACAATTGCCTTAAACAAGTCACCATCAGTTTCAACATGGAATGAGCCTCCATGAAGCTCTGTAAAGCTTTTGACAATCGCAAGTCCCAGTCCAGACCCTTGGGCATTGCGTGATTTATCTCCCTGTACAAAACGTTCCGTAATCTCATGTGGATCAAATTCAAGTTCACTTTCAGAAATGTTTTTAAAGATAAGACGAACACTTTGATGATTTGGTTCAACATTCACAAATACACGAGTTCCTTTTAATGCATATTTACAGATATTTAACATCAGATTCTCAAAAATGCGGAATGCTTTAGCAGAATCTAGTTTCAGCATCAGTTTATCCACAGGTGTCTGAAGTCTAAATTCAAGATTCTTTTCAGTGATTTTCTCTTCGCATTCCAGTTCTACCTGACGAATCAAAGAAATCAAGTCTACATCCACAAGATTTAATGATACATTTCCGCTGGTCGCCTTGGATACTTCAAACAAGTCTTCAATCAAATGTTTTAAACGATGTGAATTCCTATCGATTGTTTCAATGTATTGGCTTCTTTCTTCTTCATTTGTACTGTTTTTCAAAAGATCAACATAAGTAATAATTGAAGTCAAAGGAGTTTTTAAGTCATGAGATACATTTGTGATTAGTTCACTCTTCATACGCTGTGACTTCACTTCTTCATTTACTGCGTGTTGAAATCCTTTTTTCAGTGTACCCAAAGCATCTTTCAATGAAGTAAATACACCGACATTTTCTTCTATCGAAACATTAAAGTTACCTGCAGAAAGTGTTCGTGTCGTTTCAAGAACTTTCAAATAATCTTTCTGAATTGATGTCAGTTTCGCTTTCAAAAAGAAGAATAAGGCAGCTGAATATAAAGCAGCAAGGAAAATACCTGCAGGAAAAATACAGCACAGAACAACCACAACAATAAAATTGATTCCAACAATCTTGACCACTAGCTGATTTACTGGATTTTTCAAATCAAAACTAAAGATTTTTTCAAATAGTCCAACAATACCGCGTACCATCAAAACAATGAGTCCAATCACCCAGGCAACACAGGTATTTTCTTTTAAATATCTGAAAAGTCCTTTATTCCAGATCCAGCGTATCATCATTGCCGCAAACATGACCATGGCTAAATAAACAAACCACAGACCTCCATTGAGCAAAAGTGTGATTTCATTCATCCATTGCTCCATCTGAAATTCAGTAATCAGCTCCTGTATTCCACCATCTACTGTATGAGCTGCAATCGTTAAAATCAAAGCCATTCCAGGAATTAATCCTAGTGTCTCTAAAACCGCAAGAATTTCAAACTTAATGTTTAATAATCGTTTTACCCACTCTACTTCACGATAGACAGAAAGCGGCAAAAATAAGCTAATTCCAAAGACAATAACACAAATCATAATTGCAAATACTGCCAAATATCTTGAAAAGATATAATCAAGATAAACTTGACCTGCACTATACAAAAGATCACCTTGCTCAAGTTCCACAGGTACTGCAATAATCATTTCCATATCTGTGATTGGCTTAAGTGACATTTCGAATAGATTCTCTGCACCATCCAATGTTTCTTTCACTTCAACTCTCATGTACTGTTCAATTTCTGCTTTTGCGCCCTCATCGAACTGAGCTAGCCAATTAACATCAACTTGATCATAGTCAGTTAAAATCAGATTCCCAAATGAATCATAATTAAGCTTCAATACAATCTGATACTGCTTTTGAAGCTGCTCATCATTCATCTCTGCCAATTCTAAATGTGTACCATTTGTTTTTCCAGTTTTTAAATCTTTAACATATGAATGAACATTAACATATTCATAAATATGTGATTTCCAATACCCATAATAGGTCCCAAACACACCCTTAATACGCTGCATCGCAACAGCATCCTCTGTTTTCACATCCATCAGTACATTAAGTGCATCATCTTCACCAATGACCTCCGCTTTAAGTGCATACGGCAAAGTTCTTAGACTCGTATTGTATTCAAGATCAGATGCTATATTATATCTTATAATCTCAAGTGAATCCTCTTTTGCAAGACTATCTGCCTTTTCATAACATCCTAAAATGGATGATGTCCCCGTAACAAGAATGATAAGTGCTGCCAGCAATACAATAAGTTTTTTAGTCATTCCTTATCTCTCCTTTTCATGCTTCTCCATTTTATATCCAACACCCCATACAACTTTGATATAACGTGGATTCTTTGGATCAATTTCTATTTTTTCTCTTAAATTACGAATATGTACCATGACAGTATCCGTAGCAATAGCTTCTTCTTTCCAAACTCTTTCATATATTTGTTCCGCAGAAAAAACCATTCCTGGATGCGACATCAAAAGCTCAAGAATGCCAAATTCAATGGGAGTCACTTTTACACTTTTTCCATCAACACTGACTTCTCGACTATCCAGATTCAATTCTAAGCCACCGATGACATATCCATTGAAATGAGATGTTTTCCCTTCAAGCATATTCAAATAACGTCCATAACGTCTTAAATGAGACGATACTCGAGCCAGCAATTCCATAGGCACAAATGGCTTAGTGATATAATCATCAGCACCAATATTCAATCCTGTTATTTTATCAATATCTTCTGACTTGGCAGATAAAAACAAGATTGGAAAATCATACTTTTCTCTTACTTTCATCACCATGGAAATACCATCCATTACAGGCATCATAATATCTACTATTGCTAAATGGATATCATAATTTTCAATGACATCCAGTCCTTCTTGACCGTTATATGCCTTATACACGCAGTAATTCTGAGTTTTCAGATAAATCTCAATCGCATTGGCAATCTCTTTTTCATCTTCCACTACCAGAATATTATAGTTCATAATGGTTCCCCCTTTAAATTACATTCATTATAATGGACATTCCTTTAGAAAAACAGATGACAATTCGAAAGAAAAACGAAAGATTTATCTGTATATTTAATGATATTTATCTTTCCATAATATTCTAATATGACAATAAGAAAAACACTGAGCTAAACTCAGTGTCTTTTTTCTTTTGATAAGCAAGCGCAGATAGGAGGCAGTCTGTAAGACTGTACACTAGACTTATCATTCTGTGTTTATCACAGAAAAACATGCAGACAGCAATCCGTAAAGTTATTCAAGACATGCCAGTGAACCTGAACCAATACTTCAACTACTGTTTAAATCTTATTTCTATCATCAAGGTTTAGGTTAATTTCATGAAACGACAGAAATAGTGTTAGCTAATTCTAACTTATATTTATAAGATATCATACAGTATCAATCAAGTCAATAATTATGTTCACTTAAACTAACTTTATTGATAAAAAGAAAGAATCATATGATTCTTTCTTCAGATTGTTGACAAATAAGTGCTTATCATTGATGGTAGGCACTTTTTCAATGATTTGCAGCGGAAAAGAATGATATTTTTATACTGAAACCACAAAAAAGAATGACATGAAGCTTTATTTACAGCTCCATATTGCCATT
>JAFULN010000005.1 GCA_017473335.1 Erysipelotrichaceae bacterium | reverse complement strand
TGCGATCCTGCTTGTATACGCAGGATCTATTTCTTTTATGGCGATTCTCTCTTTTCTGCATCTGCTTTTCATCGCTTCTGTGATTTGTGTGTAGGCAAACTCTGATAATGTCTGATTCTTCAGCACTTTTCTTTTAGGTCTTAACTCTTGAACTTCCTTCAGATAATCCTTTTCAGTCTGTTTCCCCTGTTTTGTCTTCTCAATGAGCTTTTTCAGTTGTATATCGATTTTAACAATTTCTTTCTGTTTCTCATTGATTTTGAATTCGATTCTTTTGAGTTGATGTTTTTTCTGTTTGATAAACAACTGTACTGTTCATAGTTACATTTGAGTATATGTTTCGCTTTCCATATCACAGACAGAGGAAAATAATCATTGGTATGATACAGACGTTTCATTTCTTTCTGAAGAGAATCAAAGTTCCAATTGATTCCCTGATACTTCAGCGTCAAGTATTTATACGTTTTATGAAGCATTTGGTTATATAGAACAATGTCATTTTTGATAGCTGATGCATCTTGTTTATCCAGTTCACGATAATAGAAACGATTTGACAGAGTGACGGTTTTCATAAAATGAGCCTCCTTCTTAGAAACAAAAAGAAGAAGCATTTAGCTGATTGAATTCATTCAGTTTTACTACAAACTGCTTCAACTACTAAATTCTTCTTGATACATATACATGATAAACTATATTTGTTTTCAAGTTAAGTCTTGTATTTCTTTGTGAAATCTGTTTCCGTTATTATGCGTATTAGATATTTTTATCTACTATATACCACAGTTCTGATAGAACATTCCTGGTATTAAATAGAAAAAGCGCCGAAGCGCTTATTCACACATTTCATTCGTTTTATCAACCAGCTTTAAAACTGAATTCAGAAACAGTTCTTTTTCTTCTTCTGATAACACAGATAATGCTTCCTGCTGCCACTGTTCTACCAAATCAACCAATTCCTGAACTGTTTTCATTCCTTCTTCTGTAAGAGTCAAGATATACTCTCTTCGATTAGAAGGATTGACGCGGCGTTCTATCAGACCATCTTCTACGCACTTGTTGACAACTTTCGCAACAGAGCTCTTATCCATCTTTAATGCTTTGGAAATATTATCTTGATTCGTAGACTCTGACTGATAAATGATACCACATACATCATATGCAGCGTTCGTTAAACCAGGATGTGTCAAACGATTCCTCGTAAACTTCCAGCTGTTCTTACTAATAACAGATAACTTATGTACTAAAATCATTTGAAACCTCCTTGTATGCATAAAACCTATTACAAATATAGTATACCAGATATTTATATAAAAGACAAAAGCGGCTGTAACAGCCGCTTTTATGCGATTGATTTATTCAGCTTTGCCAGCAGAACCAAACTGGTTCATCATAGCAACAACCTTTTCCTGGATTGCCTTAGCACCTGGAGCCAGCAGTTTACGAGGGTCATAACCCTTGCCCTGCAGATCCTTGCCTTCTTCGATGTACTTACGAGTTGCAGCAGCGAACACCAACTGAAGTTCAGTATTTACATTGATCTTAGATACGCCCAGATCGATTGCCTTAGCAACCTGATCAGCAGGGATACCAGAACCACCATGCAGAACCAGAGGCAGACCATTTGTAGCTTCCTGAATCTTGCCCAGAACTTCAAAGTTCAGACCAGCCCAGTTAGCAGGATACTTACCATGAATATTACCAATACCTGCAGCCAGGAAGTCAACACCCAGAGCAGCGATTGTACCACATTCTTCAGGAGAAGCAACTTCACCCATAGAAGTAACACCATCTTCTTCACCGCCGATGCCGCCAACTTCACACTCAACAGAGATACCTCTAGAATGTGCAAATTCCAGAATTTCCTTAGACTTAGCTACGTTTTCTTCGAAATCATAGTGAGATCCATCAAACATAACTGATGTAAATCCAGCTTCGATGCAAGCCTTTGCACCTTCAAATGAACCATGGTCCAGATGCAGAGCTACTGGAACAGTGATACCCATGTAATCATGGATTTCCTTTACCATCGCTACAATTGTCTTGTAACCGCACTGGTATTTTCCAGCACCTTCTGATACACCCAGAATAACTGGAGACTTAGCTTCCTGAGCAGCTGCCAGGATAGACTTTGTCCATTCAAGGTTATTGATGTTGAAAGCACCTACAGCATAATGACCATCATGTGCCTTCTGAAGCATTTCTTTTGCTGATACTAACATAGAATAATTTCCTCCTCTATCGCAACTTTATTTTACTCCATTTAAGATTTAAATAAAAGCAGTTTTTCAATTTTAGTCTATTTCACAAGAAAATATGGCGTATTCTATTCTATTTCTTCACTGGAGTGCGGTGAAAAAGTGAGACTCGGATTGTGATATCATATGCATAGAAAACAAGGAGAAAACTATGCTAAGCAACAATTCAAAATATAGTGAAGAATTTAGAAATCAGACAGCAGAATTCATAATAGAAAATAATAGATCAGCAACAAGCGTAGCAGAAGAGCCGGGGATTGATGTGAATACAGTATGCCGATGGGTAAGGGCATATAGAAGAGCGCACAATATGCTAACTCAAGCTTCAGAAAAGTCACTAAAAAAGGCGCCTTCCCAAATGAAAACGCCTTATTCAAGCTATTGTATCTGCGCTGTTTAAAGATTGAGAAAAAGTGAGATGGAGGATCATTGCGTAACTGGCCAATGGTTCTTAACCAACTCATGGTCAATGATCAATTTTCCAATAGGGTTACTAAATACTTACGATAATTCGTTCTTTTACAAATTACTTACACACTTTTCTTGACAAGCCCTCACATTTTCTCTATTTTGTCACAGCCTCTTATCCTTTTCCAAATTCTTCTTATAGTCCTAAACGATTAACTTCCGCATTGATTTCGTCAATCTCTTCCTGAGATAAAGACCATTCAAATGCAGCAATATTTTCTAGACCTTGTTCAACATTTGGTGTTCCAATCAACGCCGTTCCTACAAACGGTTGCTGTGTTGACCAGTTGATTGCAACTTGAGCAACTGGAACTTGATGACGTTCAGCGATTTTATCTAATGTCTTTAAAAGTTCCATTACTTTTGAAAATTTTGGCTCTGCAAAGAAATCATAAAGTGACAAATGACTTGTCTTATGAATATCTTCTTCACATCGAATACTTCCGCTTAAAATACCAGATCCCAAAGAACCATATGTCATGACACCAATTCCATGAGCATGTGCCCATTCCATCAATTCACGGTTAGACTGATTTACAAGGGAGAATTGACATTGAATCACATCAACCTTACCGTATTTCATTGCCTCTTCCAAAAGAGGAATATCGCAGTTAGAGAAACCAATGTACTTAACTAGTCCCTTTTTCTTTAGGTCATTTAAAGCCGCCATGGTTTCATCCATTGGAGTTACCGGATCTGGCCAGTGATTGATGTAGAAATCAATATAATCAACACCCATATTTAACAATGAATTTTGGCATTCTCTCATGATGCCTGAATATGTTGAATTTCGAATATCAAAGCTACTTACTGAGCGATACGTACCAAACTTAGTGGCAATCATTACTTTATCACGGATACCCTGAATAGCACGTCCTACGATTTTTTCACTTGTTCCGTTACCATATCGAGGCGCAGTATCAATGAAGTTGACCCCTCTATTTACCATTTCACGTACTGTTCTAATAAACTCTTCACTTGTTTCATCATTAAAATTATATGGACCAATGACCATTGACCCAATGGTTAAAGACGAAACATCAACACCTGCATTTTCAAATCTTTTATATCTCATTCTACATCCTCCACTATCAATCACAGAATACACTCTTGTATTTCATCATTTCTTCATAAACAGCATCTCGAATTTTTTCACACAGTACAGGATATGGAACCTCATTGACATATTCTTGGCATGCACGACGTGCTGCTTTGTGCAGGTCTGTACACAGATTGATCTTGTTAATTCCTTCTGTTGCACATCTTCTCAGATTTTCCTTCCCCGTTCCTGATCCACCATGCAATACAAGAGGCACATTTAATGCATCTCTCAGCTCATGAAGCCTTTCAAAATCAAGATGAGGAGTACCCACATAATCACCATGAGCAGTTCCAATCGCAACCGCCAAAGAATCAATGCCTGTACGTTGAATAAACTCATTTGCTTGTGCAGGATCAGTATATAATGACTTAACTGCTTTCTGATTTTCATAGTCTGCACCATTTCCTACATGTCCCAATTCAGCTTCAACTGGAACTCCATGTTCATGTGCATACTCGACTACTTCTTTGACAACTCTAATATTCTGTTCGAAAGGAAGTTTAGAACCATCGATCATAACAGAGTTGAATCCAGCATCGATCGCATACTTTACCATTTCCAAGCTCGCACCATGATCAAGGTTAACAGCTACTGGTGCTTTGCATCGTTTAGCAAAGTAAATCATCTGACCTGCATAAACATCAATATTTTCTTTTGTTTTTCCGCACTGTAAAATACATGGAATTTCCATTTCTTCCACTGCTTTCATTACACCGCGAAGCGTATGCTCATCAATAATGGTGATGGCAGGAACCGCACGGTTCTCTGCCATCGCCTTTTCGAGCAAGTATTTTGTACTTACCAGCATGTTTTACTCCTAGCAGATTCCCAGAAGTACACAAATGCATGAGAAGACAAGTACAAGTACCAGAAGCATGTTTACGCTCATCTTCTTCACTCTTACAAGATAGAACATACCTAAAGTAATAGAAAGAGGAAGGATGTTCAGGAAGATTGAGTCAAAGATACTTTGAACTGCGAATGAGCCTTCAGCTACTGGAATAGCAAGTGAAGTTGAGAATTTAACACTGGTAGCAACAATACATCCAATTACTGTCAAACCCACAACAGAACATGCTTTCATAACAGTTTCCATAATACCGCCTTCATAGACCTTCTTAATGAAACTTGTACCCAGATTATATCCAAGGAACAATCCATAATAACGGCACACAAAGTTAGGTACGTTACAGATAATCATAAACAGAATTGGTGCAAGAATGTTTCCTGCTTGTGCCAAAGGAATTGCAACACCTGCAGCAACAACACGAATGACATTTAGGAACAAAGTATCTCCAATACCTGCCATTGGACCCATCAAACTAATCTTGAGGGCATTGATTGAGCTGGCATCAAAATCAGGATTTTCTGCATTCTGCTTTTCCATGGATGCTACAAGACCCACAGTAAATGGAGCAATTTCCTGAGTGATGTTGATAAAGCACATATGACGTTTCAAAGCTTCTACCTGATCTTCTGGTTTGTCATAGAACTTATTGATAACAGGCATCAGTGAATAGGTCCACCCCTGAGCTCCGCCTTTGACATAGTTCATGTCACACTGCATTGTCAGAAAGCGCCAGAACACCTGATGAAGCATTTTCTTTTCATCTTGAGGTACATTAGTAATTTTACTCATTAAAGAACGCCTCCTCTTCACTCATTTCAGCAGCTACTGCCGGTTTATTTTTACGCATTTCCAGTTCGATTGTAGCCAATGCGATTGCAATAGCGATAGCAATAACCAGAATTGCAATTGTTGGAAGTCCTGCATAAACAGAAAGAACAAATCCAAAGAAGAACCATGCACAGTACTTCTTGTCCCAAATCTGATTCAATACCAATGCAAGACCGATACCTCCAAACAGACCCTTAGATACGTTCATTGTTGCAGAAATAAATGGTGGCAGTGAATCCAGAAATGCCTGAACTGCTTCAGCACCTGCAGCGATTCCAAAGAATACAACTGCCCAATAAATTGGATGTGTTACGCAGAAAATCACAAAGCGCATGATTGAATACTTTTTCTGTTCATTTGCTTCAATCAATTTGTCCATATAACCAACAAACATTGCGCTGACAAAGCGATATCCCTGTTCAACCAGAGTACCTAAAGTACTAATCGGAACGGCAAGGGCTAAGATTGTTTCAAGATCGCTATCAGTAATAATTGCAAATGTTGTTGTAAAAATAGTTGCCATACAGTAATTCAAGTTTGAACCACCAATATGTGAGACACCAAGGAAGACTGCTTCCAAAGTAGCGCCGCAGATCAAACCAGTTTGGATATCCCCTAAAACTATCCCCAGTAAAGAAGCCACGATGATTGGACGGTCCATCATCATTCTTCCCCATAGATAAGTTCCGGAATAGCAAATGATTGTCACTAATACAGCCAGTAGAGCTTCTGTCGTATAAGTCATAATTCCTTTACCTCCTTAACTCATTGACTTCAGTGTATCAGACATGCTGATTCTTGGACTTTGAGGCAGAGGCTGATTATAGACATTGATCCCTAGGCTAATCAATTCTCTGAGTGCCTCCACTTCCTCATCCCTCAAGAAAACACATGACTTAACCAATATTTTCTTTTTATCCATATCTCCACCTTCAAGACGTCCAGCTCCTGCAAGGTTTACTTCTTTCACTTCAGAAATACCTTTACACAGCTCAAGTGCATCCTTGACGGTGTTAACAATTAACATGATTTTCATTTTTTGTGATTTTGGATTGTTCATCAGCTCAACTGCTTTTTTCACTGTGACAATCATCATTTTTTGATTAGCTGGTGTTGCCATCTTTAAAGTCATTTTCTGAACTTCATTAGTTGCAGCTCTGTCGTTTGCAACGATAATTCCTTCTGTACCTAATGTTTTGGACCATGCCAAGGCAACCTGCCCATGCACGAGGCGATCATCAATTCTTAATGCTACGATCATATTCTTTCTCCTCTCATTCAAAAAATGAATCTTCATCCATTGGCTCTTCTGTCTGTTTTAAGTCCATACAGCACAGCTCCCCTCGAGCCATTTCAACAATTTCCTGTACTTTCTGCTTATCTATTGTTTCGTCACTTAATGCAATCTCAAGAATCACAGGAAGATTGATGCCGGTTACTACAATGATGTTCTGTGAAGCCTCCTGCAAAAGATTCATTACCTGTTGATTGACACTGCCACCTCTAAGATCTGTAAAAATAATACCCTGATCTCCTTCTGTAACATCGCTGATGAAATCTCTTAACTCTTTGACGACATCTGTTTCATCCACGTAAGCATCCAGCCACTTCAATCGTGAACCGCAGCCTGTCAACAAATCTATCGTGCTAACAATACCGCTTGCCATATGTGCATGAGTCGCAATCAAAAGCTTCTTCATTTTGTAACCCCTACTTTCTGACTCAATCATAACAAAAGTCACAAAAAACAGATTGTAACTTTTTGCACGATTATTAGTGCACATTAAAAAATGCTACATTTTTGCTTTAAAACCTTCATTTTTCCAACATTTACTAGTTATTTGATAACAACCCTAATCATATTGCCTATTTATTGCTTTGTATTTTTGTGCACGAATAATAGTGCAAATTAACCCTTATTATTTTTTGTATATTGCATTATAATTAAAGTATGATTACAAACGACAGACACATTAAAATATTTTATTTTCTTTGTACAAAAGATGGCTTTTCGACCTCTCAAGAGATCGGAAAGTTTTTAAACGTGTCTATACGTACTGTAAAAAATGATTTAGCTGATATTAACCCATACCTCCAGGAAAGAGGATGTCATCTAGTCTCTAAGACAAGAACTGGATATTGCCTTGAAATTGACAATATGTCAAAATACATCAAAGCTAGAAACGACACAATTGAACACATTAAGTATTCTCACACCTATAAATATGGTATCAACGACATCATTTCTTTATTGGTCAAAAAATATTTATTCATTTCAAATCGATTCACGTTAAATCAACTCGCAGATGATTTGTATATATCCAAAGAAACATTATCCAACTATTTCAGCAGACTATCTTCGCAGATTGAAACATTTGATATTCATCTCGATAGCAAAGAATCACCCGGATACATTCTAATTAAAGGAAGAGAAAAAGATTTACGCTTATTCGCAAAAGACTACATGGTTACATATGTCGACGAAATGCTGAAGCATAATTTTGATTTTTCTTCTTTAAAATGGGCAAATTATCATATTGACTTCTATTCCATCAACACAATAGTTACAGAAATCCTTGAAAATACCCCTATCACATTCTTTGAAGTAGGGATTTACCGCATTTCATGTTATGTTTATATCACTTGTTTTAGACTTAATCATCCTATCGATATCAAAGAGCATAAGATTCTCCCTTATTTAAGTGATGCTGACTTTGAATTAGCAGATCAAATCATCACAAAGATTCAAACTATATATCCCGATATCATCATCACGGGTGTTGAACGCACTGCACTTGCCATGAACATTATGGCGGAGCGTGATTTCATTCATAAAGATGTACAAAAAAAGCAGATTTCAGATGCATTCTACCAAGATACGCAAGAGATGGTTTCTGATCTGACCAGTTACAAGTATCTAAAAGTATTTAAACTGCTTCCAGAAAATTCTTTGAATTTGTGGTTTCTCTCCATTAATGCAAAGATTATTTCAAGTACCCATAAACAATATAAACCTTATGTATTCTTCAACGAAAAGTCAGTTTCACACTCACGCTTTTCTTATTTCTTATCACTCATGTTGACTTCCCATCTTAAAGCTACGCGAGGTCCAACCCTTAATATTTATTGTATTTCATACATCACCAACTGCATTTACACACACTTGATGCTTCAAAAACCTGACACCACAAAAATCTCTGTTGGTGTGTACAGCTTTTTAGGACGTTTGACTGCCTATGCATTGATTGACACCATCATAGGAAGTAATCTTTCTCATTTCATTCGCCAAATTGAATCTGTTGAACCACATCTTCAAAAAACAAAAACATATGATTTGCTGCTTTTGCACCAAAGAAGCAATAACATAGAATTCGTGCAAAAATCACAAAATGTTGTATGTTTCAATGGAACCAATTTCATTGACAGTGATGTCATCTATGCCATTAAGTCTACCTATATACGCACTGCCCACTATAGTGATTACCTTGAAATCCTAGAGAAGCTAAACGTATTCCTTCTAACAGGCGTTTCTAAATTTGATTCTGTTTTGTCTAAGTATTCTCTGTATCACACAATCAGCGAGGACAAACAGATCGTCGCTAACTCGAATGGTTCAACTGCTTTCTTATTCGTTAAAGAAAAACATGGACAAATCTTCGATGTGTATTTACTGAAGAATAAATTCTCACATCAAGGAAATCGATACAAACGTCTCTTTGTTATCTCTGCAGACTTAGAAAATAACGATCTAGCATATTACAAAACCATGGAAGCTTTAACTCAGGTTCTTTCTCGTGATGGTCTTGATATCAACTTCAACAATCGACGAGACGCAATCAATTACATTAAAAACGCAGTTGAGCATTATCTGGTTGAAACACTATTATAAAAAAGACTCTTCGGAGTCTTTTTATATCATTTTTAATTCTTTTAATAATTCTATAATTTCCTCAGCACTATCAACGCGATAATCTGCTTCTTTCTGATCTAAATTGAACACATGTTCTTTACGAGCAATTGTTAGTGCCCCTGCCGCTTTAGCCGCTTGAATCCCGTATGTCGAATCTTCCATTATGACAGTTTCATTGGCGTCTACACCAAGCATTTTCATTGTTGTAAGATATATTTCAGGATGAGGTTTTGATACTTTAAACATATATCCTGTTACAATCACATCAACGTATTCAAATAATCCACATTCTTTTAAATGAATCTGCATGTAATGCTCAGCAGAAGAGGATGCTACACCAATCTTAATTCCATGCTTTTTCAGCCATTTAAAAAAACGAGGCATTTCAGGATACATTAGTTCAATATAATTTTTATCAAAGTCATGCTGATAAAAGTATTCTCTCATTTTTGAACGGTATTCTTGATAACTATATGGTATTTCATCCTGATGACGGTCATAGATCACTCTCCAAACATCCAGCATTGCACTAGCTCCAATACACGGATAGATTTCTTCTTTAGCAATATGAAAACCTTCTGATTGAATGAAATCACTCCAAACTTCAACATGATACATTTCTGAATCACATATTACACCATCAAAATCAAAAATCATTGCCTTTAACATCATGTCACCTCTAGTCACATCTTATCAAATATCCGATAAGACAAATTTATATTTTTGCACTATCAAAAGTGCAGAATAAAACATCGGTCTCCCGATGTTTTATTCTTCTTCAGCTTTTCTTAGAATTCTTTTGCCCGTCTTTAGAAGTTAGCACCATTTTTTACCTTTTAACTTCTAAAGTCAGGTTTAATTAAAAGAAGTTTTCCAATTTTAGTCTATTTCACAAGAAAAATAAAGTTTTTTATCCTATTTCATCGCTTCTAAAACCCTTCAATAAGATTTCCAACAATTTCATCAAATTCTTCAACCTGTCCATCTTAATCTTTGCTATAATAGACGATGGGATGGGGTGATTACCATGAAAAAAATAGCTTTTGACAACAACTTATATATTAAAATGCAGTCTGAAAAAATCTCAGAACGCATTCAGATGTTTGACAATAAACTTTACCTTGAATTTGGCGGCAAACTATTCGATGACTTCCATGCATCAAGAGTTCTGCCAGGATTTGAACCTGACACAAAGATTAAGATGCTGCTGGAAATGAAAGACAAAGCCGAAATTGTCATTGTTATCAATGCATCTCATATTGAAAAGAATAAAATGCGTTCAGATTTAGGTATTACTTATGACCAAGACGTACTTCGTCTGATTGATGCATTCCAGGCAATTGGACTATATGTTGGCTCTGTCGTTATTTCTCAGTATGCCAACCAGCCACAGGCAGATCTTTTCAAAAAGAAACTGGAAGGCTTAGGAATTCAGGTAGCTCTGCATTATCCAATTGCAGGCTATCCAACAAACATTGAACACATTGTGTCCGAAGAAGGGCTTGGAAGAAACGAATATATCAAAACCAGTCGTGAACTGATTGTTATCACTGCTCCAGGTCCTGGTTCAGGAAAACTAGCAACCTGTCTTTCACAGCTGTATCACGACCATAAAAACGGCATCAAAGCAGGATATGCTAAGTTTGAAACATTTCCAACTTGGAACATAGCATTAAAACATCCTGTGAACCTGGCTTATGAAGCTGCAACTGCAGACCTAAATGACGTGAATATGATTGATCCGTTCCATTTGGAAAAATACGGTGAAATTACTGTCAACTACAATCGTGATGTAGAAGCATTCCCTCTGTTAAATGCCCTATTTGAAAGAATTCTTGGAAAATCTCCATACAATTCGCCAACAGATATGGGTGTAAATATGAATGGTTTCTGCATTGTTGATGATGAAGCAGCACGACAGGCTTCTCATGAAGAAATTCTAAGACGTTATTATGCAGCATTAGTTGACTTTAGAAAAGACAAAGGAACTCAGCAGAGTATCGACAAAATTGAAAACATCATGCAGCAGGCTGGCATCACAAAAGACTACCGTGCCTGTGTCAAACCAGCTCTTGATAAAGCTGCTGAAACAAATGCCCCCGCATGTGCAATGGAACTTCCAGACGGACGTATCATTACAGGAAAAACGTCTAAATTGTTTGGCTCAAGCAGTGCCTGTTTAGTAAATGCCATGAAAATGGTCGCTGGTATTGATGATTCAATCCCACTGATTTCACCACATGTCATAGAGCCTATTCAAAAACTAAAAGTCACTTCATTAAAAGGACATAATCCTCGTCTGCATACAGATGAAGTACTGATTGCCATTGCGATTACCGCAACAACCAATCCAGTCGCTCAGCTGGCAATGGATGCGTTAGAAAAACTGAAAGATTCAGAATTCCATTCAACAGTCATTCTTTCTGAAGTAGATATGAACACATTAAAGAAACTGGGAATTCATGTCACTTGTGAACCTCAGTATCAGACAAAGAAACTTTATCACGGATAAGCTAGGACAATCTCCTAGCTTTTCTTTTGTGAAAACGATACAATACAAACACAGGAGGATCAAAATGAAAGCTCTTGATAAAGAATACAAAAAAATACTAAAAGCTGAACAAAAGTTCAAAGAAAAAGAAATGAAGTCTTTTCCCTATAAAGACAAACTCATACAAAAAGTACCTAAAAAACTTCAAGATACACTCAATATCGCCTTTACCAAAGCATTCGAGACTGCCTTTTTAAAAGGAACTTCCCTTTTAGAAAAGACCTATGACAAAGAAGAAATGCAGCTTGAACATGAGGCAAAACAGCTGATGGCTCAAAAAAAGCCAAATCGCAAACATCTTAGAAACATGGATAAAACTGCCAAACAAGCAGGACTGCTTCATGATGCACTCTCTACAACATCCGGTACAGTCATGGGCTTTTTAGGGTTGGGACTCCCTGATATTCCTGTATTAGTTTCCATGATTCTCAGACAAGTTTATCAATGTGCACTCAGTTATGGGTATGATTATGATACTGATGAGGAACGTATCTATATCCTTCATACGATTCGTGAAGCTCTTTCTGAACTCATTTTTGAAACAGAATCACTTGATCAAGAAATCAACAAAACAGCGACTCTTCTATCAGAAAAACTACTCGTTGAAAAGTTCATTCAAGGAATTCCTGTCATTGGTGCTGCAGGAGGTATCATCAATCATCAAATCATTCGAAGAATATCAAAATACGCTCAAATCAGCTATAAGAAACGCTGGTTAGAAGCACAAATTCAAAAGGTTCAATGAACCTTTTTCTTTATGCGTTTCGTTGCGAGCGCAACATTTTTATGATACAATTTAGTTGCGAACGCAACGATTAGAAAAGAGGGATATAATGGACGCCGTCATGAAATACATCAGTCGAATCCATCGCTGTTTCAGACAATGGCAGTCAGACAAGATGGAAGAGGCAGGCTTAAATGGGATTGCCCAGAATTATCTGTTTCATATCTGCAGAAAACCTGGCATTTCCCAAGAAAAACTATGCGAACACATCATGGTCAACAAATCCAATGTCGCACGTAAACTTTCATCCTTAGAAAATGAGGGATGGATTCTAAGAGAAACTTCAGAAAATGACAAACGAAGCTATCAGATTCATCCAACAGACAAGGCAAAAGAAGTTTATCCACAAATCACAGCTCACATGAAAGAATGGAATGAACTGATTCTAGAAGACTTAAACAATGAAGAAAAAGAGCTTCTACTTAAGATTCTTCCTAAAATTGCTAAAAAGGCAAAACAGCTGGCAGAAAGTGAGGAACATTCATGAAACATTTAATTCAGACAATGCGTCCTTACTTCCCTAAAATGTCACTGGGAATTTCCATTAAATTTATCGGTGCTCTGATGGATTTGTTTCTACCTTGGATTTTATCTCATTTGATTGATGAAATTGTGCCTTTAAAAAATCATAAACTTATTTTTTTATGGGGAGGTTTAATGATTTGTTGTGCATTGACTGCACTCATCACAAATATCATCTCCAATCGCATTGCCGCATGGGTCGCAAGAAATACAACAGAACAAGTACGACACAATCTCTTTACAAAAATCATGCATCTTTCTAGTCATCAGATGGATGAATTCACCATTCCTTCGCTTGAACTTCGTTTGACAAGTGATACTTATAATGTCCATCGCATGATTTCGATGATGCAGCGAATGGGAATACGTGCTCCAATTTTATTGCTTGGAGGCATTGCAATGACATTGTCACTGGACCCTGTATTAACCGCAATTCTTATCTGTATCCTGCCTTTCATTGGACTACTGGTTTATCTAGTTTCTAAAAAGGGAGTTCCACTCTATCGTAAGCTTCAGCAGCACAGTGATCACATGGTTCGTGTTGTGCGCGAAAACATTACAGGCGTACGAGTGATCAAAGCACTCTCTAAAACAGAACATGAAAAAGAACGTTTCCACAAAGCCAACGATCAGGTTGTAAGCACTGAAAAAGAAGCAGGATATACCATGTCACTAACCAATCCAATCATGAATCTCATGTTAAACACAGGATTAACACTTGTCATTCTCGTAGGTGCATATCGTGTACATTGGGGTCTTACCCAGCCCGGAAAAATCATTGCGTTTATGTCTTATTTTACGATTATCATGAACTCCATGATGGCAGTGACTCGTATGTTTACCATGGCTTCTAGAGGAAGTGCTTCAGCCGGACGTATCGCAGAAGTATTGGACGCCCCAGAAGACTTAATTGTCATCGATAAGCCACGTATTCATGAAGAAGAACACATTGTCTTTGATCATGTGAATTTCTCTTATCAGAAAAAAGAAAACAATCTTACAGATATCAGTTTTAAATTAAAACGCGGTGAAACTTTAGGGATTTTAGGGGCAACAGGTTCTGGTAAAAGTACAATCATCAATTTACTGATGCGTCTTTATGACAAAGACTCAGGTGAAATTAGAATCAATGGTCAGCCTGTAGAAAGCATACCAGCTGAAAAACTTTATACAATGTTTGGGGTTGTCTTTCAAAATGACTTTTTAATTGCAGAGTCTGTCAGAGAAAACATTGAATTTGGAAGAAACCTTACTGATGAACAAATTCAACTCGCTGCAAAATCTGCACAAGCCACAGAATTCATTGATGGTCTTGAAACAAAATACAATCATATGATTGCCGCACGAGGTGCCAATATCAGTGGCGGTCAGAAACAAAGACTATTGATTGCACGAGCATTGGCAAATCATCCTGAAATTCTTATTCTTGATGATTCCAGCAGCGCACTTGATTATAAAACTGATGCTAATTTAAGAAAAGCACTTCATGAACACTACAGTGACATCACTACAATTGTGATTGCACAGCGTATTAGTTCAATTATGCACTCAGACCAGATTCTTGTCTTAGATGATGGTGAAATGCTAGGCATTGGAACTCATGAAGAACTCATGCAGTCCTGCGAATTATATCGCATGATTGCCAACTCTCAGATGGGAGGTGACTTCGATGCCGCCTAAAGGAAAAATGGAAAAACCTAAGGATACCAAACGAACACTTCTACGTCTTGCGAAGTATCTAGGTCATCAGAAATATTTTTTACTTCTAGCTCTCATCTTAACCATTTCCTCCAACTCACTAGCTCTGTTTGGACCAAAGATTTCAGGAAATGCGATTGATGCGATTGGTACTGGTTCAGCACCTGTTGATTTTGAATCTGTTTTCTATTATTGCAGAATGATGATTCTTTTCTATGCAGGATCTTCGATGTTATCACTAATTTTATCTCGCTTGATGATTCATATCTCACAAAAGATTTCCTATCAGATGCGAAAAGATCTCTTTGATAAATTGGTAGAATTGCCAGTAGGGTATTTTGATACCCATCCTGCTGGGGATGTCATCAGCCGTATGTCTTATGATATTGATACCGTCAACACTTCTTTATCTCATGATTTACTACAGATTGCGACAAGCGTCATTACAGTGACTGGTTCTTTAAGTATGATGATTTCCCTTTCACCAAAATTAGTTCTTGTCTTTGCCTTTACTGTCCCTTTGTCCATTTTTGTCGCAAGAACTATGGCCAAGCGTGTTCATCCATTGTTTGGAAAACGTTCTAGAAAACTGGGTGAACTCAATGGATATGTTGAAGAAATCATCTCAGGCCAGAAAACCATCAAAGCTTATCACCAGGAAGAAACGATGATCGAACGATTTGACAGACGCAACATTGAAGCTGTAGATGCTTATTATGATGCTGACTACTATGGTACGATGACTGGACCATCTGTTATGTTTGTCAATAATCTTTCTTTATCCTTAGTTAGTATGTTTGGTTCGATGTTATTTCTAGGAAATCAGATTTCACTAGGATCACTGTCTTCTTTTGTCCTGTATTCAAGAAAATTCTCAGGACCAATCAACGAATTTGCGAACATCATGTCTGACCTGCAATCTGCACTTGCTGCAGCTGAAAGAGTCTTCCGTCTTATGGATCAAGAGCCTGAACTCCATGATAAAGAAAATGCCCTGCATCTTACAGAAGCAGAAGGCTTTGTTGATATGGAACATGTCAAATTTGGATATCTACCAGGGAAAACCATTATTCATGATTTAAATCTTCACGCTGACAAAGGCTCATTAGTCGCTATCGTTGGACCTACAGGTGCAGGGAAAACAACTCTTATCAACTTACTCATGCGCTTCTATGATCCAGAATCTGGTGCAGTGAAACTGGATGATTATGACCTTCGAGATTTAACACGTAAAAGTGTACGTTCACAATATGCTATGGTGCTTCAGGATACTTGGCTGTTTGAAGGGACTATCTTTGAAAACATCGCTTATGGCAAGCCAGATGCTACGCTGGATGAAGTGATTGCAGCTGCCAAAGCAGCGCGCATTCATTCTACGATTATGCGTTTCCCTAATGGCTATGACACTCATTTAAACGAAAATGGATTAAATATCTCTCAAGGACAAAAACAAATGTTAACGATAGCTAGAGCCATGTTACTGGACGCAAAGATGCTGATTCTAGATGAAGCAACATCCAATGTAGATACCCGTACAGAAATTGAAATCCAGAAGGCTATGAGAAACCTGATGAAAGATAAAACATGCTTTGTCATCGCACATCGCTTATCAACTATACAAAATGCAGATACAATTCTAGTTGTACAGGCAGGAGAAATCGTTGAACAAGGCAATCATACAGAATTATTAAAAAAGAATGGCCTGTATGCCACTCTTTACAAATCTCAATTTCAATAGACAGTGGAAACACTGTCTTTTCTTATTCCAGAACCTTCCTAAAACCAATCTCTTCAAGAAGTTTTACAGCGCGAAAGACAATTGCATCATTGCTTCCCCAGCTGATATTCAATCGCCCTTCTCCCCCACCAGATCCAACAACATCCGCAGTTTGATATTCCCCATCATCACACAGTAAAATCGTCAATGCCGCAAAACTTTGTGTTCTTCTGTAATAGCGTTCAAAACACAACAGAACGGATTGATTCATTCGCTCTTGGTGACAGACAAGCGTATAATCATTAAAACCAACCAAAGTAGATCGCAAAGCACTTGCAATGTCACTCAGTGATTCACTAGACTTCATTTTCATCTGAACCCCAGCTGCCATTTTATCACCTCATTATTCACAATATAACACAATCAATATGAAATGAAAAAGAACTTATTTGACAAAATACGCAATTGCAGCTGCATTAGGACCAGCATGGGTTCCAATGACTGCACCTACTGCAAACTGCCCATCAAAGCGAAAGCGTGAATCTATTATTCCTTCCAGCATACGATTCATGTTTTCAGGATTTGCAGTATATCCTACACACATGGCTTTTGAACCATCTACATCATCATTTCTTGCGATTTCTATCATGTTAGAAATCGCTTTTTTCATCCCTCTAAACTTCCCTAAAGTCACAATGGTTCCTTCTTCATTAAATCCAATAACAGGTTTAATACTGATGAGTGATCCAATTAGTCCTTCTGTTTTACTTAATCGTCCACCTTTTATCAGATTCTCAAGCGTGTCCACCGCTGCCATCAAACGTACTTTGGATACATTTTCTTTCGCCTTTTCAACTATCATTTCAAAACTTAATCCCTGATCTATCGCTTTTAGTATTTCCATAGCCTGAATCTGAATTCCCATCGCAACATTCTTTGTGTCAATGATTTCAATATCTTCACTTCCACAAATTGTTTTTGCAAGCATGGCACTCTGATAAGTTCCAGACAAAGCAGAAGTCACTGTTAAGCAAATCACCTGATGTCCTTCACTTGTAAGCTGTTCAAACACATTCAAAAAATCCTGTGGACTTGGCTGTGATGTTTTTGGCAGATCATCTGAAGCTGCCATCATTTTATAAAACTCTTCTTTTGTCAGATCAATATTTTCTTTATATACTTTTTCACCAAATGTTACCGACAATGGCACGATTTCAATATGATGTTTACTTGCATATTCCAAAGAAAAATCACAAGTTGAATCTAAAACTAAACGAATCATATAAACCTCCTTGTTGATGAATCAACAACTCAGAGATTACCAAACAAATGTTGATGAATCAACATCTTTTATGTGAAACAGTTTTCACATAGAAAAAGATATGTCTTTCGACATATCTTTTTCCGAGGGGTCTCTAACAAAAGGAGGACAATAGCATTATGTGCCACAAATTATTTTTCAGTTAGTAGTTTTCTTGTCTTCCACTTTCCACTATAGAAGTAAACAATTGAAATCATACCTGGTAGAATTCTTGAGCAAGCCACACCCACCCAAATTCCAAGATATCCTGGATTGAAGAAGTTCATAAATAACAATCCGAATCCAATCTTACAGATTAAACCATCCAGTACACCAATGATGAAACCTAATTCTACAAATCCACTTCCTGTAACCATGGACTGGAATGAACCAGTAATTGCAGAAGAATAGAAATGAATAATGAAGATTCTAAGGAATGTCTTTCCTAGTGCAAGTACTTCTGGATCAGATGTAAACAACCCGAAAATCTGTGTAGGAATAAAGATACAAATCAGCGCAGAAACTGTCGCACAGACCAAAACAGAAGCAACAGTGCAGTATAGTGTATTCTTTGCTCGATCTATTTTCTTTGCCCCTAGATTTTGACCAATCATTGAAGCACATGCAGTGTCGATACCCTGAATGAATACTTCCAGGAATTTCTGCAGCTTGTTTCCAATACTGTTTGTAGAAGAAACAACCAGACCATAAGAATTGACATTGGAGTTGACCCACAGCATACCCATTCTTACAAACATAGAACGAACGACCTGAGGAATACCTAAACGAACCAGGACTTTCAATGAATCCATATCCAGTTTAAAGTAAGAAAGCTTTAATTCAAAATCAAACTGTTCTTTCTTCTGATACAGGAAATAGAAAGCTGCGGCAAACGATCCAAACTGAGAGGCAATCGTTGCCAATGCAGTACCTGCAGCTTCCATTTTAAACACAACCACAAACAGCAGGTCCAGCACAATGTTAATACTTGCTGCAACCGTCACAAAGAACAAAGGACGCTTCGATTCTCCCATACCTCTGAGCACACCACACACTGCGTTGTATCCAAAGATAAATGGGAACCCCATTGCAGTAATAATCATATACGACTGTGCCTGTCCCATTGCTTCAGAAGGACAGTTCAGCAGATTCAAAAGCTGGACATTAAACACAATGACAAGAATGCCTAACAAGATAGAAGCTCCAAACATGAATGTCAGAAGTGTCCCGACTGTTTTTTTGATGCGATCTTCCTGTCTAGCCCCAAACAGCTGAGCAATATAAATCTGCCCTGCTGTTGAAAAGCCCATCGCAACCGGTGTCACCAAGTCAGCCATTTCACCGCCTGTATTGACACCTACAGTTCCAATGCTTCCAACATATTTACCAATGACCATCAAGTCAACCATTGAATATAACTGCTGCAAAAGATTTGCCAAAACAATCGGCACCGCAAACATCAATAGCCCCTTTAAAATCGGACCTTCAGTTAAGTTTGTACCGACTTTCTTTCTTCCCACAGAAGCTGTCATAACATCACTCCCTATTCATAATAATTTTAGCATTTTTTTATGTTTCCTCATTTTCGAAAAAAAGTCTTTTGAAGAAGTAAATCGTGACACTTTTGTACATATTTCCATATCTTTTTTCTTATTGTACTTTGCAAGTTTCCTGTATAATAAAGGTATGATCAACGAACGCGATAAACTCATTTTAAAAAAGATTATTCAATCAGATCGTCCACTCAGCGGGGCGTACCTTTCAAATATCTGTCAGGTTTCCATTAATACCATTCGTAAAGAAATCAATATTATCAATGATTATCTTGAAGAACATGGATGCCACATCGATATTAAAGTTGCCATAGGATACACCCTAGTTATTGATGATGAAGCCAAAGCACGACCTTTTATCAGTCAGCTGATCAAAGACATTAACACCTTTGGTTACCTCAACATTAATGATTCACAAAAAGTAAACTATATCATTCGAAGATTATTGGCTTCCAACAAAATGATTCCTATCGAGGTCTTAATGAATGAACTGTTCTGTTCAAAAAGCACTGTTCTAAGAAATTTAGAAAAAGCCACTGAATATCTTAGCGAATTCAACCTCACAATTAAAATCAAGCGCAATTCAGGACTCTATATTGAAGGTAAAGAGTGGAACAAACGCATGTGTCTTGTCCATCAGCACAAGATTCTTCGACATTCCAGCTTTGATTCTGAACTTGATATTCCTTCCTTCAATTCCCTGTTTTTAGATTACACTGACTACTATGATCAGCTTAAATCTTTGATTCTTCTTCACATCAAAGATTATCCAGAAATTGCTTTTTCACAAGTTGATTTACCAACAATCATTAACTTTACAATTCTGTGCATTACACGCCAGAAATATGATCATGAGCTTCAATTTACGCAGATTCAGCTTGAAACTGCACATTCTTTAATTACTCATCAGTTTGCACAGACACTGCTGAACCATGCTCCTGCCTATTTCAAAGAATCCATCCATCAGAAAACACTGGATGCAGTTTCAATGATGCTTGCAGGCGCATGGAAAATCAACAAAAAACAGCTGACGCACAGCGCATATTTTGATAAATATCGTAAGGATATTGATGATTTTGTCAGTGATATCACAAATAAATATGATGTGGGACATATTTTCAATGAGCAGTTTTATTCAGATTTAAGCATGTTCATCATTGAACAGAAACGCAGGGATTTATTTGAAATCTATTCCGATGAAGAAAACTTCCGCACCACAAACAAAGTTGGATTGTTCACATCTGATTTATGTGCACAATTTGCCTATTCACTATGGAAGCGAAAAAACATTCGTCTCAATCCAAACGCATTGAATCGCGTCTATTCCATTTTCAACACTGCTTTTTATGAAAATGATCAGTTCTTTGAGAAGCAAAGCTTCTGTGTTGTCTCTCGATACGGTGCATATTTTGCTAAGAACATGAAATCAAGAATTCAAAAAACTTTTTCTGACAAGATTCATCAAATCGACACATTTGAATATACAGATTTAATGCATGTCGACTTATCTCAATATGATGCTATTATCTCTGACATTTCTGTACAACGACTTCCTGATTCTGTTCCTCATATCGAAGTCGATTTCCAGAAAAGCATCACTGACTTTGATTCATTAACTCGATATTTTGACCACGTTTACAGCAAACATGTTCCAGAAATCTTTAAATCAGAAGATTTTATTATTGGTGAGTATTCCTCAGAAGATGAAATCTACGATGTATTGTATGATGCTGTACAGCCAGATTCCATGCTGAAACAAGAATGGATCAACGACTGCAAAGTACGTGAAGAAATGCTGACATTCAAGCGAGACAAAGAAATCGTGCTCATTACCAACATGCTGTATGAAAGTGATGAACCAGTCTTTAAACTTATCGTCAACAAAAAGCCAATTCTTTGGAACAATGAGCATTATCGTATTTTCATCTACTATCATCGAGGTCAAGGATCCGCCAAAGAAATACAGATGATTTCTCATTTGTGCAAAAAGATTTTAAAGAAACCAGAATGGTTCCTAAATTCACTGACAAGCATGAGTTATGAAGAGCTTATAAAGCAATTTTAGATAGAAAAAAGATATGCTTATTCCTCGCATATCTTTTTTCTGCTTATCCATTAAAGAAAGAGGGACAGATAAACATTTATTCTTTCCATTTTGGGTTATCCACAAATACAGGGCCATTGTTATCCAGACAAATCTTTCTAAAACCTTTATCTAAGATTGTCTGATAATCATGACCTGCATTCGCTTCATAAGTATAGAACACAACCAAAGGATCCGTTCCAGTATTAATCATGCGATGTGCATATCCTTTTGCCACATATACAGCATTGCCTGGAGTAATCTTTTCCCAGCAGACATCACCTTCCATGTTTTCCATCAGCATATATCCTTCACCTGAAAGTCCATAATATACTTCAGGAGTATCAATTCTTTGATGGAAATGACCTTTTGTCATATGATACTCATTTCCAACTTTACCAGGATATAAAATAGATGTACCAAATGATAGTTCCCCTGCTTCTTCAGGAAGTCCTAAATCATAATATTCATAAGTAAGTCGAGACTCAATCTTTAACCTTGCCTCTTCATCCTGATACATGTTTTTCAAATCAGAAAGATAACGTTTTTTAGATACTGCACTAGATGACAAACCTGTTGTTAAATCGAAATCAAATGAACATGGACGATTAAATTTCATGATTAAGCCCCCTAAAATAGTCTTTGTTATTATTATAATACTTAAAATATCTAGTAGATAAAGTTCATTTTTTAACATTTATTTAACTCTTTTTCTGAACATTTTTATTTTGATTTCTATCATACAATACAGAAAAAGGAGCACACTCATGGAACTGAAGAAAAGAAAACAAACCTACGAACCAATTACAGATATCAAATCGAAAAAGATTCCAGGCAAAGAACATCCATACTCTAACTATATCAGCTGGGCCTTTATGAAGCAGCTGAGGGAACATCATGATACACGCAAAGTCTATGATGTGAATCCATACGTTGAAGTATTTCAGTTTGAAAAGAACTTCTATGGACTATTTACTCATAACATTGATGGTGCAGGAGATGTCTGGATGTACCTGATTGTTGGACCCGAAAAGGCAATGCTGATTGATACTGCTTATGGATTAGGTGACTTAGATGGACTTGTAAGAGAAATTACAGGCAATATGCCATATATTGTTGTAAACACGCATACAGGACCTGATCATGTTTTAGGGAACTTTAGATTTGATACGGTCTATTGTCATGAATATGAAGTTTGGTCTGTAAGAAATAAATGTTCAAAAGACTGCTTTGATTATTTGTTTGATGAAAATGGAAACTGTAAATGGATTCACTTTGATAAGAAAGATCTTCCAGAATATAGAGACTATGAACTCATTGGTGTACCAGATGGACATATCTTTAACTTAGGTGAAGACTATGATGTAGAACTCATATGGACTGCAGGACATGCAGCAGGTCATGCCATGTATTTAGACAAGAAAAATAGAATTCTTATTTCAGGTGATGATCTCATCAGTGCAACCAATGGTGTAGGAAATGGTCCAAGACCAGGTGACCCTTATGGAAAGTATTCAACCATTGAAGCATATCATAACCAAATGAGAAAACTTGCATTTAGAAATGATGAATATGATTACATCTATGGTGGACATTTTGCCGTAGGTCTTGAAAGCAATGTGATTATCGATATTGTAGAAACTGCAGCTAAAATCCTTGAAGACCCACAGAATTATGACTTCAAAAAAGAGCGAAAACGTGCACAGGGAACAGTAACTATCTGCTGCAAATATGTACCAAACTTTACTGTCATCTCCTACAATCCTGAAAAAGGTGTCTATATGGAACAAGCCCAAAAGATTGTCGAAGAATACACAAGAAACAAGAAATAGAAAAGAGACTGCATCATTGCAGTCTCTCAATTCCTTATTCAGTTGCACCAGAAGTTGAATCTTCAGTTTCTGTGTAGCCGCTCCAGTATGCGTAGTTTGCAGGATATTCAGAACGAGTTGTTGGACCAGTAAATCCATCAATGTTCAATCCTTCTTCCATAGTACCCACAACAATTGCACAAACAAACTTCAGATTTTCAGTAGGATGATCACCATACCATTTTTCGCTTGTTGTGTCACCATTACGGTAAGTCATCCAGTTGCCATCTGCATCTTTCAAGAACTGATCATAGTTCCATGAACGTTCACCAACTGGAGTATTCTTCAATACAACACCCTGGAACATGTGTGTACCATAGCCATAAGCTGTAGCTGCAATGTTTAAATAACCTGTTGCGATACCAGCATCATAATAACCACGGTCTACCTGATACTTATAGACTGTACCATCCTGAGAAACCTGATGTTCTTCAGCAACCAGACGCTCAGAATAAACCAAAACAACAACTGTACCTTCACCAGTATAAACACCCTTGTTTGTACCGACGATAGAAGCCTGTGTTTCAGGATCTTCTACGACAACAAAGTACACATCATTTTCACCACCGCTGGCAACTGCCTTGCTTGTGAAATCCAAAATGTCATCCATATGTTCTTTTGTTGGCTTCCCAGATGCATCCAGAATATATCCTGTCTTTGCACCTTCTGATTTAGAAACAGCACCAACTGTCTTGTAGCGATCTTCAGCACGCATCCAATCCAAGAATTCAACAGCATTGTATTCTTCTTCAGCGTTTGTCTGATCATTGTTTGCTGCTGGAGTTGAACATCCGCACAGACATAAAACAGCCAGAAGCAGTAAAAATAATTTCTTCATTTTCTTTCCTCCTATGAATTACTTTTATTGTAATGTGATTTTTTACACAAATGAAGCAGAGGAAAGTTACCAGTTCGTCAACTAAAAGGAGACACACCATGAATGAAAAACAACTAGAAGCCTTTATTGTCATTGCAGAGTGCGGCAGTTTTTCACAAGCTGAAGAGATTTTATACACTTCTAAACAAGCCCTTGTAAAACGTATCAATACTCTCGAACAAGAATTAGAATTTACTCTTTTCTATCGAACTTCCAAAGGCATTGAGCTTACTGAAGCAGGAAAAGAGTTTTACGAAGGCACAAAAGTAATCTTAAAAATGCAGAAAGAACTGATTGAACGTTGCAAGAAGAAACTCACAGAATCCAAAACATTAAGACTAAACCGTATCGAATCACATATGCTGATGGACAAAATCACCTATCGATTCCTAGAAAAGTATCCTGATATTCAGTTAATGATGGTAATGCATCATCATAAAAATGAACGATTACGTGTAGCTGAAGGAATTGCAGACATTGGAGAATCTCCAAAAATCAAAGAAATTGATGACTTAAATCTAGAATACACAAAACTCATTGAACTCCCTTATGTATGTTTAATGATAGAAGACCATCCGCTTTCCAAATGTCAAAAAGTAAGATTATCAGACCTTCATCAATTTCCAGTCACCGTTGACACACGACAATTCGAACCAGAACAAATTGAATTTCTTAAAACCGAATTATCTGATCTTCATTGGACTCTTCCAGTCGCTGATCAAATACAAAAAGCATTTGAAATCTGCCAGTCAGGTCACATCTTTTTAACACCCGCTTATTATTCACGCTTTATGCATCCTTTAAAAGTCATCCCGCTTGATATATCATGGACTCGTGAATATGGACTTGTCACAAAAAAAGATAGTCCTGAAATTGTACAGAACTATCTTGAACTTGCAAAACAAATCTATCATTCATAACCATCTGTATGATGGTTTTTTGATATTACTATATATCATAGTTATTCAATCACTTGAATCCAATCCTGTTTCTTGATACGCGCAAATGCCCAAAAGGCTTTCACAATGTTGCTAGATCTGAGAATCAGATACAGGAAAGCTGCTGGAAGATGCAGTACAAAAGCACTGATATAACCTAATGGAATGGCAATCAGCCAAGTAGAAATGACATCAATCTTTAGTATTTTTTGTGTCATGCCTCCCGCTTTAATGACCCCATTGCATAAAATGCGGGCAATACTTTGGAAGAAAACACTAATCGATGCAGCATATCCCATCTGCTTTGCCAGAAGCAGAGTTTCTGGCAGAACATTATAAAAACTTGAAAGAATAGGACGAATCACTTGAACCATAGCCCCTGCAAAAGCGCCAAAAATCAGTGCAGCATAAATAAAACGAACACTATCCTTTTTCGCTTTTTCAAAATCCTTTCGACCAATCGCATTGCCGATCATGACACCTGCCGCCATGCCAATTCCTCCCAGAAATAAGCTTGGAAGCATCCATGAATTATGCACAATCGAATTTGCACTCAGGTAATATTCATTAATACGTCCTGTAATCATTGTCTGCACAGATGAAGAAAAATTATTCAGTACATCAATTGCCAATAGTGGCACTGAAATTACGGCATACTGCTTTAAAAAGGACAAATCCAGTCGAGGGTCAAAGTCTTGAATTCTAAATTTCAGATTCTTTTCAAACACAAATAAATATGTCAATGACACTACAAATTCAATCATACGAGCAATCAGTGTTCCCAAAGCTGCTCCCGCAACACCCATGGCAGGTGCACCAAGATTCCCAAAGATAAAAACCCAGTTAAAGAACACATTGGAAACACAAGAAAACATGGAATTATATAAGCCTAATTTAACGCTTCGAACAGATCTTAACATCGCAACGATTGACATAGAAACCATGTTCAGTGCCATTGAAAATCTTAAATACTTCATGTAGCTGACACCAGGGGCAATAATGGTTGGCATACTGCTGTAAATACGCAGTATTTGTGCAGGAAATAGTGTCATGAGTGTAAAGAAAACCAGTGCAACACAACTCGCAAGAATCAGCACGAATGAAAACAAACGTTTGATACGCTTCATTTCACCTTTTCCATAATCCTGTGCCATGATGATAGCTGCTCCTCCAGATATTCCCATAATAAAGGTATCTGCCAGCCACAGAAACGTTCCACTGACAGAAACCGCAGAAATACACGCTTCACCCAGCTGTCCAATCATAATCCCGTCAATCATATTGACGAGATTGTTGATCAGTGACTGAAATCCCACAGGAATAGCCAATGTCATTACATCATGTATAAATTGCCTGGTTTCTTTTTTCATCTTATCTTACTTTTTCTTTTAACATTGCAACGATTTCCTCTGTTGCTCCAACAGGAATATTCGTCGCAGCACTCTCAAAACTCAATCCAGCTTCTTCTTTATTATAGAGATAGCCTACAGAATAATTGGAATAGCCCCAGAATACAGGACACTTGACCTTCATTGCCTTTTTAATTTCTAAGCCAAAGCAGCTGAACAGTTCTGCAGGCATTGTACAGATTTCAAGGTCTCCCATACGTAAAATCTGTCCTTTGACATCCAGCACAAATGTACCTCCATCCGGATTCATCATCGCATGTTTCAACGCTGAATTGAACACACGCTTTAAATCAGCCGTTGCAGCCTTTTCAATCTGATGATGAATGTTGTCAATCTGTGCCTGTCTTTGTTTTTTTGTTGTAACATACGTTTCTTTAAACTGATAAGAATCCAGCTGAATGTCATCAATCACTAATTTTCTTTCAGTTGTTTCTTTATTCAGTTCTTCTAATAATCCTTCTCCAACGCGAATCAATTCGTTGTAGTCATTACCTTGTCTTAGACAGCGATTGGACATATCTCCAGCCGCTCCTAGCATAACCACAGGATAAATACCTGTTTTCTTTTCAAGACCACGGCATAAATATCCAGCTAGGTCTGAATTCATGTCTCTTGTATTCTGAAAGTTCACAACGGTTGCATGACACGCATACAAAAGAACGAGTCCTCTGATTTCATCATTACCATTTCTAAACTCAAGAAGTTTGATTTGAGTATCACCCACTTTATCTAAACCATTGCGATTAGAATAAAACGCAGATCCATCATAGTTTTTCTCAAACACTTCGACTTCTTCCATTTTCTGTTTCATGCAGCGTTCACATACATCTAAAACCTTGTCAGAAACATAATCCAGATATTCCTGAGATGAACTTTTCATCATGCCCTTTCCCTTACCTAGACGAGGTGCACAATGTGAATGTGTATATCCAAGATTAATATGTTCAACTGGAATGTTTAAAGATTCAGAGATTCTCTCTTTTGTCTTTGTAGAAAACTCTTCATCCATACTAATCACATCAAGACATGCCCATACCAGTTTCTTCCCATTTTTCTCCAGAATTAGTACTGATGCATACTGATCATCAGCTAAGTTTTCAGCCCAGTGACCATTGGGCATGATAGGCGGAAAGAAACGTCCTTCCGGAGTGATTTTTGTTTTCATTTGTACAGCTTTTAACATTTTCATTTCCTCCTTTTAACAGCGTTTGTCTTCACGATAGAAAATATTTCCCTGTTTGCCATCCACACGCCGCTGGTTTTCATCAACTTGTTTTGCAGCAAGCACCCATTTTCCTCCGCGAAGTACAGGATATTTATCATCAGTTCCAGCCAAAATCTGCTGGCAGCATTCAATCACATTATCCAGCATGTCTAATGGACATTCAAGTGCATTGTGATTTCTTAGGATACGGTCATATTGACCATCATATTGTTTCAGATTCATCAGTCCCTTTAAATAAACAGAAACTGGTGCCGCTGCATCCCCTGCAAGTCCTAAACGTCTTCCACATGCATCTCCATAAATACAGGTCCTTAGTTCAGGGATCAGCACGACAATTGATCCTGGTGAATGACCTGGCACTTCAATCACCTTCAGTGTGACACCACCCAAATCAAAAACCTGTCCATCGACTACATTCAAAAATGGCTTTTCTCTTCTTGGATCATAAAACTCAATTGGCACATCCTTTAAAATCGGATGATTCTTAAACTCATCATATTTTCTGCGTTCTACATTATAAGCACGTTCATACTGATTCCAGTCTTTTTCATTCAGATAGCATTCATCATATAATGCACAGGCATTGACATGATCAATGTGACAATGAGTCACTAAGGCAAACACTGGTTTTTGTGTAATGTTTTCTTCAATATATTTTCTAATATTTCCTATACCAAATCCCAAATCCACCAAACAGCATCTTTCATCCCCTTCAATCAGAAACATACGTACATTTCCTAAATCTGTAATGCTGATGATGCGATCACCAATTTTTTCATGTTTAAACCAATCCATAGAATCCCTCTTTCTACTTCAAGTATATCATGTCATTTTTTCTATTTTTTTTTCAAAATTTACACTTACTAAAGACCAATCCCTGACTTTTCCAGAAGAGTCTCTTCATTGATTTCAATTTTTTCATCTTTTATAATTATTCATGGGTAACTATGAAAGGAGATGAAATTCTATGACTGAAACAGGACGTTTAATTCTTTCTTATCTTTTGGCACAGGACAACACCTCCATTTCAAGTCGACATCTTGCAGATTTATGTAACTTATCCTTAAGTACGATTCGCAATGAAATCAACTGGTTAAATGATGAACTTCTTCCTTATGGCATTCACATTGATTCAAAACAATCACAGGGATGTAAACTTGTCATTGATGATGAAAGACTATCTGGTCAGCCTTTTGAACAATTAAAATATGATTTAAAACGAAAATTATTTAATACCAAATCTAAGACTTATCGAAGTGACTATATTCTAAGAAGACTACTTCTTTCATCCGGTTACATTACTCAAGAAAAACTCAGTGAAGAATTGTTTTTCTCACCAAGTACTGTGAATCGAAGCATTACGTTGGCTCAGCAGGGCATCAAACGTTATGGTCTTGAAATCAAGTTAAAGAAAAATCATGGATTATATGTATCCGGTGATGAGTTTAGTAAACGCGTACAAATGCTGATTCTGCATAAGAAATATATGCATCTTGACCCTCTTAAAAAAGGACAGGAGAAAAAATATGCAGACTATTTCTTAACAGGATCTGATCAATATCGAATCATCAAAACAAAAATTGTTGAGATTCTCTCCAAGTATAAAGAATATGAATTCTCATTCATCAATACACCAAAACTGGTGAATTACCTTATCTTGTGCAAACAACGTCATACATACACAAAAAGCATTTCTTTTACAAATAAACAATTAGAATTGATTCATGCAGATATCGCCTACATCATTTCCAAAGAAATCTTTGAATCACTCAAATCATTCTTTGATTTTACACTTACTGAAAATGACTATTGTTCCTTTGCAAGATTAATGATGGGATATCGATCTATCTCTTCAATTGATCAGATTCAACCTGCAAGACGTGAACATTCACTTAATAAAGGTGCTGAAATACTCAATGAACTCATTCAGGCTGAAAACTTAGATCCTGAGCTCTTTACTTCTGAGATTTATGAACAATTCAGCTGTAATCTTGAAACTATATATTTACGAAGAATCATGGGAACTCCTTTTGATATGGAATCTTTCTATCCTCTTTATGGAGTCTCTGGTTTATCTGCAGATTTCTGTATCACTTTAACAAAAATTATTGAAAAACATTATCAGATTACTCTTGATCAAACTTATAGTAAAAGTAATCTTTATCTGTTTGAACGTATTTTTGATCATGCGAATAAATCTTCTATGAATCTGAAAATTGTTGTTATTTCTCTCTATGGCAAAGAATATGCCAGAAATGTAGCTGGTTATCTCGGAAGAAAATATAAACGATATATTCAAACCATTGATGCAAGTGAATATACTAGAATCAATGAATTGTCAGAAGACATTGATTTAATCCTGACCGATTTATCTTATGCCATGTTTCAAAACAAAAAAGCACTGTCACTTGATTTTTCAAATGGTTCCCTATTATGTAGCGGATTTGAGAACTTTTTAAGAAAAAGAGTCATTGATAATATGACTGAACGTTTAGGCAACAGTATTCATAAAACAAAGTTCAAGACAAAGAAAGATGTCTTTGAGTTTATCGCTGATACTTATCAAAATGAGTTTAGTTCAAAGGAACAATTCATCAAAGACTTGAATCAAAGAGATGAAATCTACAGTTCATCTAGAAAAAATAACATGGCTTTCATCAGCACTTACAATGAAACTCTTCCTGAATCAACTTTTATGATTTTAATCAATCACAATGACATTGACTGGAATGGATCCAAAGTAAAATATTTCATCTTCTATTACAGAAACAGAAACAATCAGAATGATGTCTACACTTTTATGCGTATCCTGAATAATCTCATTGAAAAGACACCTGCAGAACTTGAAGAACTTTTTAGTGACACAAATAATATCATTCATTCTCTTGCGCCAAACCGATTTATCTAAAAAGGACTCCAAAACGGAGTCCTTTTATTTTATAGAAGTGGTAATATTACTGCTGTCCACAGCCAGCTGATCGGCATCACCAGCACCATGGCAGGCAGCATATCTGCAATTGGAAAGTTTTGAACTTTCATCATGCGAAAACCAGTTGCTAGCATCAAGAAACCACCACAGGCCTTGAAATCGGCAATCATCCCTGGTGTGGTCATTGGAAGAATCAAGCCAGCACACAAAAATAGAAGTATTTCTACACAAAACTGAGGAATAGCCACCGTAGAAACCACAGCACCTAGATTGCACGCAAAAATAGCAGCTGTAAAGAAATCAAGAATTGATTTAGAAATGAGCACAGAATGATCACCTGTCATTCCTGAAACAAGTGCACCATAGATACCAGTACCACTTGCACAGAACAACACGATAATCGTAACCAGCTGATTCATAAACTCTTCTTCACTTAAAGAAGTCTTGTTAGGAAACAGTTTAGCGATAGGTTTTTTCATCATACCTGCAATTGTGTTGATGGCATCACCTAAATGAATTGAAATCCCAAAAATAGTCCCTAAAATCACTGAAAAGACCACTGCTGGCATATTTTTCATCAATGTGACAGAACTTAGTCCCATTCCAAAAGAACAAACACCAAAAATAAGTGTAATCTCCGTTTTTAGCTTCTGAGGTATTTTGTTAGACAGTGCAGCTCCAAATATTCCCCCAAAAAGTACGGAACACACATTACAAATAACTCCAATAGGCATACTCTTTACCATTTATTATAATGAACTCGATCTTCTTCCCAGATGTTCTTTTCTTTATTTGCTGAAACTTCATCATCTGGATATCCAAAGGCAATCAAAGAATGAGGAACAATTGTTTCAGGAAGATTAAACAGTTCTCTTTGACGTTCTACTTTGTCCATCTGAGGCCATGTACCTAGCCATACAGATCCAAGCCCTAAAGATTGTGCAGCTAATACCATATTTTGTCCAGCAATTGCACAATCCACCACCCAATATTCTGGAGCTCTAGAGAAAGCTCTTTGTAAATCACCACAGATAAGAATACCAAGCTTAGCCTGTTTTAAACACTGTGCAGCACGTCCATTAGCATCTGCAGACTTTTCCAGCATCTCCTGTTCATTCAGTACGATAAAGCACCATGGGCGTGCATTCACTGCAGTAGGACCACTCATCCCTGCCTTCAAAATCTTTTCAATGGTTTCAGCATCAATCTTTTGATCTGTATATTTTCTTACACTTTTGCGTTCATAAATTGTATTTAACATTTTAACTCTCCTTTTTGAAAAAGCCTCTAGATTGAGGCTCTTTTATTAATCATCATCAACTTCTTCAGCATCTGATCCAGAAAGGAACATTGCACCTGCATCAATAATTGCTGCTTGTCCTGAAGCTACTAAACCAGCAGCATTCAATTCCGAGAATTCACGTGTTCCTAAAAATTCCATAATCATTGGAAGATTCATCCCAGCAATCAAATGAACTCTATCAGACACTAATCTTAATGCCTGATTGCATGGTGTACCACCAAACAGATCTGCAAAAATAATAACACCATCCCCGGTATCCAGTTCAGCAACTTTCTTTGCCATTTCAATACCAAATTCATCTGCACTAGAATCCATATAGAGTCTCATATAATCCAATTGTGGAATATTTTTCCCAAAAAACATGCTGATAGAATCCATCATGCCTTCTGCCATCATTCCATGGCTCACTAACAAAATACCAACCATTTTTTTGCCTCTTTCTATTTTTCGTTATCTTCTAAAATCTGCTGCATTGTCACTAATGCAGGATTGTAACGCAATGCAGTCCACTGATGAATGTTCTTTGTCGCAACTTTCATCACACCGCTAGGTCTTACCATTTCACGCACTTTATCATAATTGTAAGGATCCTTTAAAATCGCAGTGCATGTATCTAACAGATACTGCATCAAAATTGGATGCTGGTCAAAGGCTCCATGTCCTGGGAAAACACCACTGATGTCTTTCAAACGAGGTTTCAGTTTAGTCAGTGCATTATACATTGCTTCAACACAGCAGTATTCACGATAGGGCGCTCCCTTTGGCTTACCACCAATACCCGTACAGTCACCAATAAACAGACAGCCTGTCTGATGATCTAAGATACCGCACTGTCCAGCGCTATGTCCAGGCAAATGAACAGCTTCAACCATGTATCCATTCCCCAAGTCAAACAGATGTCCATCAGGAACACCTACAACTTCCCAGTCCTGATACTTAATCAAATCTGCTGGATCAAATTCAGTATACAATGGCATGCCAGGTTCTACCCATTTATCAGCTACTTTCACAGGTTCATTGGTCTGATTGAACAAATAATCCCAAATATGAGGATTCACTTTTGTCAACATATCAGGAACTTCATTTTCATGACAGTAAGCTTTGCCAAACTGTGCATTTCCATAACAGTGGTCAAAATGTGCATGTGTATTGAATACAACGATTTCTTTATCGCCCACTAAATGCTTAATCAATCCCTTTAAGTCACCAACACCAAAGGAAGTATCCACGATCATACATTTTTCAGGACCATCAATCAGATACATCCAGACATCACCAACACCATCAAATGAGTCATTGTACAAAGCCCATGTATTGTCACGAACTTTATAAGCTTCAGTATAAGGATTGATTTCAGGATAATATTCTCTTAATGTACTGAATTCACGCAAGATTTTCATAAAAGACCATCTAACAGGATGTTCTGCTTCATGAATAATCTTTTTGGATTTAAGTTCCACATTGATTGGACGTGGAATACTGTTGATTTCTGTACCGTTCTGTAACTTACCTGGCATACAATCACTCCTTCACTCTATACCATTTTAAACTAGAACATCACAAGATGTAATCTTTGTTCATAGTTTTAAGGTAGCATTCATGACATGAATACTGCATCAAAGCCAACAAAGAAAGAGAAAAGGGATGAATCTCCTCTATCCAATTCAGATAGATAGATTCAATCCCTTTCAAAGTATTATCAATTAACCCAGAATCTTAGTGAAGTAACCAATAATAGCTACTGGGATCATCCACAGCATAATCTTAGTTGCAGACCATTTCTTTTCCTTGAACAGATAGAAGACAACAGCACATACAACCAAAGTCAGAACGTTAGGGAATACTTTGTCCAGAACGTCTGTCTGAATATTAACAACAGTTTCACCAGCAGTTGCAACTAAAGCAGTCTTAACTTTCATGATACCTGCTAATACAGCACCAATAACCATGATACCCAGAGATTCCATTGCAGGAACGATACGAGTCTTAACTTCTGGACCAACCAGGAATTCAGCGGCACCAACACCACCCTTAAAGCCTGCAACAAACAAACCATAAGACAGAGCAGCATTCATAGCTGTGTAAGCAACAAACATGAAGATTGGGCCCATGATAGAACCAGTTTCAGCTGACAAAGACATACCGATAGAGATAATGATTGGAGTCAGCAGAGCCTGAATCAAAGAGTCACCCAGACCAGCCAGAGGACCAGCCAGAGCCTGTTTGATAGCCTGAATCAATTCATTCGTAATTGTGTCATTGTGAGCACGTTCAACTTCCATACCCAGAGCAGCACCGTAAATAACAGCACCAAGACCCTGCTGAGTATTGAAGAATACTTCGTGATTGCGACACAGTTCTTTCTGTTTTTCAACATCGCCTGGATAAATATCATCAGCCACGCGAGCCATCATCATTACAACAGAAGTACCTAACATACGTTCTTTTGTAAAGCATGAAGGAATTGCCCAGTTGTAAGCCCAGAAAGCCTTATTGATAAACTTCTTATCCTGCTTTAAAGCATTTAATCTTTCAACGTTACTCATTAGTCGTCATCCTCCTCAACAGTAGCAAGTGTGGATGGTGTGAACTGATAAATCAGGTATGCAACTACGCATGCCAGAACAGTAACACCAATTGTGTTCCAGCTTAAACCAGCAACCAGGTAGAACCCAAGCAGGAAGTACAGCCACTGGAAGTTGTTTTTGATCATAGTTACCATCAGCATCATGAAACCGATAGCTGGCAACAAGCTTGTGAATACGTTAGTAGCCTTATTCAGCCATTCTGGAATCATACCAACCAATGTAGTGATTGCATCTGTACCAACCAGGCAGAAACCAGTTACAAATACCATTGCATAGCAGAATGTCCAGATATGAGAAGTTGCTGGGAACATCCAGTACTTGCCAATCTTACCCTTTTCGATCATGTCATCAAATTTGTGCATGAAACCGATCTTAACGATAGTTGCCAGAGTGTTCAAGAATGTATGCAGAGCAGCAAATGCCAAGCACATTGTCAAACAGTAAGCAGCGTCACCGCCAGCAACCATTGTCATAGGTAATGCGAACCAAAGAGATGTGTTGATGTTTGGAAGAGTTGCAACTCCACCGATTGACATCTGACCAATGTAAGCAGCCTGAATAACAACACCGATTTTAAGTGCTGTAGCTACATCACCCATAATGATACCGATGATAGCACAAGAGATGAGTGGTTTACTCATGATGTTCTGGCTCAGCCATCCCAATGGGAACAAGCTTGTAGAAACCAGGAAGCAGGCGAGTCCAAGCAATACCGCTTGAATTACTGTGATTTGCATAAGTATTATATCCCCTTTCTATTATGTTAAGTAGTAATACTTAAAGCCTTAATTAATATTTGTCTCTGACATCTTTCCAATAGAAGTCAGCGGCACCATCATTTGGGAACTGATTCATGAAAATATCAACACCCAAATCATCCAGCTCATTTAAAGCTGCTTTCTGTTCATCATCCACATAGCAGTCTCTGCGAACCAGAACACCTGATCCTTCAAAAGGAATGTTTGCGACGTTAATCAGTTTAGGAAGTTCAGGAACTTCTTTGAAAATCTGAAGCAGAGTCGATGGACGACGAGCAATAATCAAAGTTCTCTTGTCATTGACACAGCACTTTCTAATTGGTGTCAATGCGTCCTGAAGAGTATGGCATGTGCAGCGAACACCATTAGGTGCAGCCATTTCACAAATTCTCTTCAGCATAGGATTGTTGGCAGTTGGATCATCCACACAGATAACACGATTGATTTTGTTCATTGGAATGATCTTTGTCTGACACTGACCATGAATTAAACGGTCATCGGAACGAATAAATGTAATCATAAGTTCTCCTTTTCATTCTTGTGAGCATGCCCCCTCAAGCGACACTCACCCCTGAATGCTCTCTTACTGTTTTTATTTTACCTTGTATTTGCAAACGCTTTCACTCAAAGAATGTAGTTTTAATGCGCTGTTTTTTGAAAAAATTGTGTGTTTTTTGTGTGAATTGTAAAGAAAAAGACCTCTTTTGAGGTCTAAATCTTCACTAAATCATAATATGTAATCAATTCTATGTTGTTGTCATCAATCCATTTTTTGATTTCTGGTGACATGCACATTTCTGCATCTTTGCATCGTTCCAGTGACAATGTCGTAAGCTTTAACAGTTCTGCATCAATATATCCTGGATGTCCGCCAATAGAAGCAATTTCATAACTTAATAAAATCTCACTATTGTCTAATACACGCTTCACAGTATCTTTATTCAGCTGTGCTTCAGCATCAAAGACTTTCTTGTTGAAAGCACCTCTGTTAAATGGAATGCCTCCAACTTTCTTTTCTGCACGAATCACCTTTGAATAAGGTACACCTGTTTCTTTGGACAAACGAAGAATAGCTTCTTTGTAAGGTTCAGGTTCAATGGAATGTCCATGAAGATATCCAGGCTTCTTCCCAGTCAGTTCTACAAAACGATTATACTGTGCCTTGATTTCAATCCAGCATTCTTCAGCAGGAAACATTTCTCTGCGTCCTTCTTCTGTTTTATAGCGTTCATCTTTCACACGAACAGAACTACGAATAAAGTTACCCTCTTCATCCACCAGATGAGGAATCAGCTTAGGATCAGCACAGCTAGGTCCAGATACAATATTAAAATCAATTCCAAAGCAGACATGGGGACGATCTTTCATAAAGCTGACCGCATATTCTGCACTTGGCATATTCGCAAACAAGCCTGTATTTCTTAAAATTCCAAAATCAATCGAATCGACGATACCATCTGTTACAGCACGTGTAAATCCAAAATCATCACCTTGAACTAATAGTTTCATGCCTTTTTTCCTCTATACTGGAAGAAATCTCCAGCCTGTATAAATTCAACAGGCACTTCCTGTTTCACAATATCCTGAATCCATGTACACATGTATCTCATACCTAATTCTTCTGCATTGAAATGTCCCATTTCATATAACACTTTGTTTTGACCCATTTCAGCCGCATCCACCACATATTGTGTTAATGTAAAGTCCACAATTTCAAATGGAATGATTGCATCTGCCTTTAAGCCACCTTTTAGCTTGCCTTTATCCATCTTGCCGCCTTGAACATGTTCAGAAAACCAAACAGTTTCAATTGTACTGTCAAGATTACCTACTAAACGAAGTCCATTTAGATGAAACTTTTCAATTAATAAATCCGCAAAGTCAAGTGCACTCATCTTAGGTATCTTGTACCAAAGAGGCTTCATCGAATCCCCCTCAACATATTCTTCCCAGCCTAATTCTTTCATCAAGCCATAGAAAATATAGTCATTTCGCTTTCTTTCAGGCTGAAATGGCAATCCATTACCATGCATACGATCATGATCTCTCCATACACATAAACCATTTTCTTCCATGAAACGCTTTTTATACTGCACTACATCATTATCCATGTCTTCTTCTTTCGCTCCGTAAAGAATAGATTCATGGGTAATAATAAAGTTACAGTTTTTCTCTTTTGCCTTTTTCAATACTTCAAGTGTTGCACAGACAGTAATGATAACACCAGTACACTGTTGATCTGGATTCCCGCCAAGAATCAAGTCTCTTCCCTCATCTTTGGCAACATAAGGTTCATGCCATTGTTTGATTCGTTCAATCAGTTCACTTATTTTCATGATTTTATCCTCACTTCTGCTTTCATTGTACATAAGGTTTTTTCACGAATATTCTAAAATCTAATCTTTCAAAGATGTGTTTTCTGAATGTTTATGTCTTCTTCCATGATGCTTCATTCCATAACGATGATGCCAGTCATCCTCAAGTTTTCCAAGCAGCTGTAAAAGCTGATTTTTCTCCTGTTCATCAAGACAGACAAACATTTCTTCCACTTTTTGTTTTCTTTCCTGTTTTGCTTGTTCAGCAGCTTTCTTTCCTTCTTCTGTCAAAAATAAATTAACATTTCTGCGATCCTCTTCAGAGATTTCTTTAACGATATAACCTGAAGCTTCCAGTTTTGAAATCAGCTCACTAACAGAACCTGGCTGTAATTCTAGATGCTCTGTCAATCTTTTTTGAGACATCTCATCATGACGATTCAGAATCATCAAGACTCTGCTTTGTCCACCTTTCTTATCTGGATGGTGATTCATCACCCTTGAAAGATGACGCAGCTTCATGGCCAGCTGATCATTTACGTTATCACTTGAATGATGTCTATGATGTTTTTCTTTCACAACACCTGTTCTTGCATATTCTCTTCCTGTTTCACAATGCAAATCGTTCATTGGACAATGACGTCTGCAGCACACACAAACTTCTTGATTCATAAAAGCCCTCCTTTGTTTCGGTACCTAAATATTATATCATTACACCCATTTTGTCAAGGTACCTAAACAAAAATATCACTCGAAAGTGATATTAATCTAAAACATGAATATCTTTAAGAGCTGCATCAATAAGCTGCAAAGTCAATTCATTGACTACATATTCTTTTGCACGCTTTAAACAAGCTCTCGCTTCTTCATCCTGATGATTTAAGTGATAAGCTTTCGCTAAATTAGTCAATAACAATCCCTTTTCATCTTTGTTTTTGCAAGTTTTTACACGTACATCCAATTTTTCAATGATTGCAGGATCAAATTCAATCATCAATGCAATCTGTATTTCATTGTCATCAATAACATCTTTAATTTCAGATTTCTTTTCTGTTTCATACAAATCTGCAAGTACTTTCTGAACTTCATCTGCCATCTCTTTATTTTTTGTAGCCAGGGCAATCTGCATCTGAACAACATAGAAAGTCATTTTATGTTCAGCTGAAAGTTTATCTACCTTAATCATGTCGCAATAACGGCTAGCTCGTTTATACTTTCCCTCTGACACTGAAAAAGACGCTCTCATCAAAGCTAACGTTTGATGATTCAACAATAAAATCGCCACATTCGAAAATAACAGCTTCTTTGTCTTTTCCTGATCCCCATCTGCCATAGCTTTGGCAAGTTTTCCTGAATAGATATTTTTTGCGACAATCATAATCACGAAATATCCCAAAACAACTCCACCAAGTATCAGTATGTTTTTCATATTATCCATAATTTCATCCCCTATTTATAAACATAATCCTTCTAATTAAAGTATACAGTTTTTATTGTCAAATCGGATATCCGAATTTAATGTATCGTTACACCTTTTTTTGAAATACAAAAGCATCACCTTTTCGGTGATGCTGAATGTTATCTTCTTTTTCCACCTACGAACACGAATTCATTGCGGTCAATCTTACGCTTAATCGCAAACCAGTAATACACAAATGAGAACAGAGTTGCTGAAATCCAGCCCACTGGATAACACCAGTATACATTCTGAATGACATAATTCGCACCTAATGTTACTGCCAGCCAAATCTGACGCACAACGACCATTCCTGACACTGAACAAATGGTTGACTGTGTACTCTTTCCAAACCCACGTATGACACCGCCAAGTACAGAATGGAATCCCATGAACAGATAGAATGGCATAATCGTTCTTAACATGCCCACAATCACTGTAATCACAGCTTCATCCAGTGTAAAGATTTTTGCGAACATTGCAGGGAACATGTAAATGATCACAGCAGGTATAACAATCAAAATTGAACATAAGAGCACTGCCACTTTCACGCCTTCTTTAGCACGTTCATAGTCCTTGGCACCGCAGTTCTGGGAAATGAATGTTGGAATCGCAAGTCCCACTGACTGACAAGCCATACCCGCAAAACGGTCAATCTTCATGGCTGTACCAATACCTGCTGTCGCTGCTTTAGAGAAGCTGTTGATGTAGCGATTGACAAACAGATTCGAAATCGATGTAATCGAAGACTGAATAGCTGCAGGAAGGCCCAGCATCAAAACTTCTTTCAGCATGGAAACATCAATTTTCAAGTCTTTGACACGCAGTGCGTAGCGTTCATCCAACAACATCATCTTGCGAATGACTAATGCAAGTGAAATTCCCTGAGAGATAACAGTCGCGATTGCAACACCGCTGACTCCCCAATTGAAATACACCACAAATACCAAGTCCAAAATCATATTGGTGACACTTGAAATCACTAGGAAATAGAAAGGACTCTGTGAATCCCCAATACTTCTAAGTACGCCGGCACCGACATTATAAATTGCAGTAAACGTAACCCCAATCATGTAAATACGCAGATAATTATTGGCTTCTATCATAATTTCTGGGTCACAGTTGACCAAATGAAGCATCGATGGAGAAATAAAAGCACCAATGATTCCAATCGCACCACCTACAACTAGTGTAAAGGTCATTGCTGTATGAATTGCATCATGCAGTTTCTGATAATTCTTTGCCCCAAAGTTGGACGCAAAGACAACTCCTACTCCAGCAGACAGCCCCGTAAAGAATCCTACCAGCATTCCTGAAATGGATGCACTGGCATTGACTGCACCTAAAGCATCAGAACTGACAAAGCGCCCTACGACTACAGAGTCAACGCTGCTGTATAAATTCTGAAATATTTGACCCACAAAAATAGGCAACGCGAAGGCAATCAGCGCTTTCCAAATATTTCCAGTCGTTAAATCTACATTACGTTTCATATGATATGATTCACCCACCAATTAACTACAACTATTTTATAAAAATTTCTTTTTGTCTTTATTTCATTTTTTGTTACAACATTAGTTTAATTTCTAATGAGATTCTATCTAAACATTCAATTTCACTCCAAGCATTAAAAATATGCTATAATCTATCCATCAGGGAGTGAGACCATGCAGGAAAGACATATTCGTATTCTGGAACTATTAACAGAAAACAAAAAACTGGAAGTTACTGAACTATCTAAATTATTAAATGTTTCTCAAGTCACAGTACGAAAAGACTTGGATGCTTTAGTTCTTCAGGGACTTGTTAAAAGAGAACATGGTTTCGCCACTTTATTCTCTAGCGATGATATCAATAGCCGTTTGGTTTATCATTTTGAAAGAAAACAGCACATCGCAAAAAAAGCATTGGAATTGATTCATGATGGGGAAACCATAATGATTGAGTCTGGCTCCTGCTGTGCGCTGCTTGCCAAAGAAATCTTAGAAAACCGCAAAGATGTAACAATTATTACAAACTCTGCATTTATTGCAGAATACATCAGAAAATATCCTCATGGAAATATTATCTTACTAGGTGGACAATACCAAAAGGAAGCACAGGTTATGGTAGGTCCGCTTGTCAAAACATGTGTTCAGAATTTCTTTGTCGATAAACTCTTCATTGGAACGGATGGTTTTACTGAACCATCAGGGTTTACTGGTAATGATTTTTTAAGAGCTGAGGCTGTTCGTGACATGGCAAATCAAGCCAATCACATTCTTGTCGTTACTGAATCCAACAAATTCTCTCATCGAGGACTTGTTTCTCTTATGCCAACAAAAAATATTTATGCAGTCATCACAGATGGTCAGTTACCTGAACATTATGAACTCTATTTAACAGAACAAAACATTCAAATCATAAAAACAAAATAAGGTTATGGGCACTCCCATAACCTTTTCAATTACAAATCGAGAATCCCTTTGTTTTCTCCATAGACGCTATACCAGTCATGATTAAAATCTTTGACTGCTTTATCAATGTTTGGATTCATAAACACTTGTTTTAAAATTGCAGCAGGAACAGTCACTGCATGAGCTCCGTGATTCAGTGAATCCCTGACCTGCTGAACTCCCTTATAGCTAGCCCCTAAAATCTTACAGTCATAGCCTTCACGATTGATCTTATCTGCCAAGTGCTGAATCAAATCCATTGGATCTGCCCCCAGATTACCAATACGATTGACATAAGGTGCAATATAGTCAGCACCAGCTTCCAGCGCTAAATAAGCCTGCATCAAATCATAAACTGCTGTAGCTGTAATTTTAATCCTTTGCTTCTTCAGCATTTTTATTGCTTTTACCCCTTCATAAGTAACTGGAATCTTGATATACACCTGGTTATCCACTTCACTTAATATACGGTATGCTTCTTTTACCATTTCTTCAGCTTCTGTGGCAATGACTTGCACATGAAGGGTTCTTTCCATACCAATGATTTTTCGAATCATGCGAACATGCGCAAAGAAGTCTGCAGGTGCAGTATTTTTCACAATGGACGGATTACTGGTCACTCCAGAAATCGGAAGATATTCAGTTAATTCTTTGATTTCCTTTAAATCAATTGTATCAATCACAAATTCCATACTCTTCTCCTTTATAATGTCTGTTCTGTTCTGCCAATAATGTCATCCTGTGTCTGCTTCGACAAGACATGAAAGAATGCAGAATAACCAGCAACACGAACAATCAAATCTTTATGTTTTTCTGGATGAAGCTGTGCATCAATCAATGTTGCGCGATCTACTACATTATATTGTACATGATACCCTTTTAAACGATTAAAGAAAGTTCGTATCAGCATCATCAGTTTCATTTTGTTTTCTTCACTTTCTAAAAGTGCTGGTGTAACTTTTTGATTCAGCAGCACTCCTCCAGTGATTTCATGAGTTGGCAGTTTAGCTACACTCTTAAATACTGAAGTAGGTCCATTTTGATCCATAGAATGAGCTGGCGAACACCCTTCGGCTAAAGGCGTGCCTGCATTTCTGCCATCTGGTGTTGCCAAAGTGCCTTTCCCTTGACCCACATTTGCTGAAATGCTTGACGTTCCAGCATAACGAATTCCACCAATTGGGCCGCGTTGATAACGTGTATTTGGATACTTCTTCATTTCATCAATGTAAATGTTATATGCATCCACCACAAGCAGATCAACTTCATCCTGATCATTGCCATACTTCGGTGCTTCTTCCATCAGCATGCGCTGAATCATTTTATGTTCATCGCTCATAAAATCATCCTCAAGCGCTTCCCAAAGCTGTTCAGGAGTGATTTTCTTTTCTTCATAAACAAGCTTCTTGATAGCTGCAAGACTATCCGCCAAATTCGCAATTCCTACCTGAAGACCAGAGATAAAATCATAAACTGCTCCTCCTTCTTTTATTGTCTTGCCTCGTCCAATACAGTCTTCTACCAGTGCTGAACACAAGACATCTGGAACATCTCTTTCAAGCGCTAAGTCTACTGCATTTTCTACAATGACACTCATTCGTGTCAACTCTCGTACACTTTGCTCCCAAGCTAATTTCAAATCATCAAATGACTGCATGGCTTTAAAATGCCCACAGCCTTTTGTAAAGCGTTTGCCTGATGACGGATCAATTCCATCATTCATCGCAATCAACAATATTTTCGGAAAATTCATATAACTCATTCCTGTACAGCGATAACCCCACTTCCCAGGAACTGCAGTTTCTACACATCCAATTGCACTATAATCATATGCATCTTCTTCTTTGACACCATAACTGATAAATGAAGGTATGATAATTTCATCATTATTGAATGCTGGCATACCAAATCCAAGCTTCATTACTTCAATGCACTCATTCATAAAATGATTGCTTAATCCTGCGTGATATCGAACCGTTAAATTTGGCTGAGGAAGACGCGTTTGTGCTACAGATTTTAAAACGAGATAGGATAATTCATTAACTGCATCTTTCTTGTCTTTTGTCTGACCGCCAATTGTGACATTCTGATACAAAGGACTTCCTGCACTAGAGAAAGTGTGTGATTGAGAACGCACTTTATTGATGGTCAATGTTTTAATCCATAAATTTGTCAGAAGTTCTACAGCATCATCTTCACTGATGATTCCAGCATCAAAATCATGCTTGAAATATGGAAACATATACTGGTCAAAACGGCCATAAGACAATGAATGACCATTTGATTCAATCTGCAAAATCAATTGAATCATCCAGACAGACTGTATTGCCTCATGAAATGTTTCTGCAGGATGATATGGAACTTTTGAACAGATTCTGCTTATTTCAAGAAGCTCATGTTTACGAAGTTCATCTGCATGTTCTGCCATTTCCTTAGCTAGTTTTGAAAAACGTTCAGCATATGTCTTTACTGCATCAATCACAATTAAGACAGCACGATAAAAATGATATTTATCAATAGCATCCAACTGAGTTAAATCCAATTTTTCTTTTTCACGAAGAACTCTTTCTTCATAACCCTTTAAACCCTTTTCAAGCACCTGGCGATAATCTACAGCAAGATGTGCATCTCCAGAATTCAACTTTCCTTCCATGCCAAAGAAACCTGTCTCCATATAGACCGAAACTTCATCCGGAAGCAAAGCGCCTCCTTTTGCACGTAAATTATTGTTTTCCCAGAATGGTGCGATAGATCGAAGTGCATCCTTCGTCTTTTCAGTAATATAGAAGACATCACCATCGCGTTTTTCAAACAAATCAAGCTCATTCAATACAAACTCCATCGTATATTCAGGAAAGATAGGTGCATCTTTGTTGCTGGAAGCTTGATTTCCAACAATCAGCGTTTCATCCTCAATATAGATAGTCATCTTTTCTAATATATTTTTCAGCATCAGCGCACGCTTCATGACACTTGGCTGATGAGTGTTCTTTCTGTACGCTTCCGTTGCAAGCAATGCACGTTCAGCACAAATATACGGCTTCTTATCCAGCACTGTCTCTCTGTACTGCTTCATTCTAGTTGTTAATTCTCCAAAACGCATAAACTTCCTCCTATTTCGCTTTCAGTATAGCTTTCCAGCGCCTCATTGTCAATGCAATTATTTACGAACGAAACTTTATTTAATTTTGTTTGATATTAATTTATGTGGTTTGATTTTCATTTGAAACAGTTTTATAATAAACGTACAGTGAGGAACTCTTATGAAACCAATTCTTTTTAACATTCAAAAATTCTGTCTTCATGATGGTCCTGGAATCAGAACCACTGTATTCTTTAAAGGTTGTCCACTGCGCTGCGCATGGTGTGCAAATCCTGAATCTCAGCTCTCTTTCCCACAGATTACCTATCATGATAAAAACTGCCATCAATGTGGATTATGTGTCAGCGTTTGTCCAAACAAGGCCCTGTCTTTGATTCATGACAAAATCGTCATAGATCATCAAAAATGCAAACACTGTCTACTTTGTGCAAATGCATGTCCTTTTAATGCGATACAAATCGAAGGATATACAATGGATATCGAAGAAATCCTAAATGAAATCTTGAAAGATGCTGACTTTTATAAAGAATCAAATGGAGGGGTCACTTTCTCTGGCGGCGAAGTCCTCAGCCAGGTACAGGCTGCTATTGAACTTGCAGACAAGCTGCATGAACACAATATTCATGTAGCTATTGAAACAACCGGATATTCATCAAAAGAGACCTTCTGCAAACTCTTAAATCATATTGATCTTTTATTGTTTGATTTTAAACATCCTAATTCAGAAAAACACAAAAAAGGTACAGGTGTATCCAATCAGCTCATTCTTGAAAATTTAGCATTAGCAAAAGAACATGAAAAAAAGATAATCATACGCATGCCAATCATCCCCAACTATAACGACTCTTTAGAAGATGCCAAACATACAGCACAGATTTTTCATAAACTTGACATCAAAGATATAGAACTTTTACCATTTCATCAATTTGGAGAAAACAAATATCAATTCCTTCAAAAAGAATATGCTTATCCGAATAATGTCCAGCTTACAAAAAAAGACCTTCAGCATCTCATAGAATACTATGAGTCCGAAGGATTCAATGTAAAATGTAGTTAAAGGTCCAGTTCGGACCTTTTCATTATACTTTTTCCTGACAGCTCCATCTGCTTAAGATTTCCCACATTCTTTTTTTAGTCTTGTGTGAAAACCCACTGGCAGTACCATGCATTGTCAAACGGTTCAAATGGAGCCCTGTTAAATAGTGATCAAATCCCTTTGAAATAGAAATCACAGAACATCTTCTTTTATCAACTGCACCATAGTATTCACTATAAAGTTCAAAGGGTTCAAAAATCATTGAATACTCTTTTGAAAAAATCAAGTGAGCGAGTGTATGTTCTGCACATTTCTCAAAATCTCTGATTTCACGATGAAATGGACTAGGTTTTCCTAATCGTTCTAAGAACTTCTTTTCATCTTCATTTAAGACTTCTGGAAGATCAATTTGATTCAAATCAAATGGTTCCAGCAAATTTGGAATCACTGTTTCTTCATATTCCATGTGAAGTGACTGATTCTTTTCTTTCTTTTGAAGTTTCAGCTGTCGAGCAAACTCCTGTTTTAATAATTCTGACAAGCGAAGCATTTCTTCATAATCTCTTCCACGTCTGACAAAATGTGGACTTATGTCCCCAGAAGGCCCTAAAAGGAACGTGAAAAATTCATCAGGATATTCTTTTCTCAGTGCAGATATACAATATCCAGGATATTCTGCAGTAAAGTCACCTTTCCAAAGTTCTTTGATGGTTGGATGAACATTGTGAATCAAAAATGTCACAATGCGTTTTCCATCCCCATAAATCGAACAAGTCTCTGCGTACACGTGAGGTGTTGTGTGATCCATGACGCGGCTTTTTCCAACCTTATCAAAATAATTATACTGATAGTTATATTCTACTTTTTTATAATCCTTGAGCTCTATCAAAGGTACTTCATGTTTTAAACGAGTTAGTACAAAATCAACATAATCATCATCTGTTGTCATACATGGACAATTATGTGAATGTGTTGCTGAACAGATGCAATGTACTTTCTGTCCGAGTACTCTTTCAATCACTTCTGTGATTTGATTCTCTCGATATTTCCACAATTCAACAGTATCAATCGACACATGGACAATCGGAACATCATTCTCTGGAACAAATATCACAATACGACAATGCAAAGGATCTGAAACATCCTGATGTTTTACTGGCTTCAACATTCGATTGACTGGAAATTCTGGATTGATACAAAATTGTCGTGTTCCAATTTTCATTTCATCATCCTCCATCATAAATGAGCACTCGGTTAGAGTGCTCTGCGTTTTATTTAAAATTCCCTACCCACAGTGGGCTGTTGATTTCTTTCAAATGATCCTGGAATTCATTTGTTCCATGTAACGCATCACGAACATTGATCAATTCAATCTGATTTTCAATCACCCAGTTTTTGAATTCATCACTCAATGCTGCCTGAAGTTCTGCGCAGCGATGAATGTTGCATGTAGATTCTTTAAGGATATGATCATCACAGTAGCCTGGATGCCATCCATACAGATAGATTTCTTCGCCTTCCCACTTCAATGAAACCATTCTGCCAAGTGCATCGTAATCTTTATAGTCTTCAAACTTGTAGCTTGCCTTAATAGCCGCTGCAGAAGAAATAATATTTAAATGTGCATATTTAGGATCAGCTTTCTGCTGGCTTCTGTGGTCTGGAGCACTGGAGAAAATATTATAAGCGATACCATACTTTTCAACCACGTCTTTAAATGCTTTTTCCAAAGGAAGGTCACTGTTTCTTACACCAGCTACATCTGGATAACGTCCAAGAATACTGTAGCAAAGCTTCATTTCTGCATCAAATTCCTTATAGGCATCTTCATACGTTGCTTCTTTCATCAAGTCCTGACGACGATGTCCCCATTTAAAGCGTCCATGTTCATTTACTAATGAAGGCACTTCTTCAGGAGGCAGAACAGGAGATTCCCACAGATGACGATGCCATCCAACAGACAGCCAAGGCATATCTTTCAGTTTCTTCAAAGCTTCCACTGTATCTGGTGAATCAAACATCACATCTGCAGATGATCCTACACCTGCATCAAACACACGGAAAGCACCCATGTCATAAGCTGGAGTATATCCTACATCGTCAATTCTAAATATTAGTCTTTTTCTCATTTTTGAATCCTCAATCTTTCTAATTTTATTATAGAGAATCAAACGAATTTTTCTTTTTCATAAAACAGATTAATAATCATCCAAAAATTGAAAAAAGGGCATCGCCCTTTAGAAATAATATGCATTTCCTTTATTATAGTCATCACATTCTTCCATCCACTCAGGATCAAAGTCTTTCATGATGGATAGAAGTTCTTTATAGCTTTCTTCATCAATCACTTGATGTTCAGCCATACACTTATAGAATTTCTTAATACTTGCTGCTGTTGATTTCAAAGTAGCAGGAGTTGACCACATGCATTTGCGAATAAAATAGTAGCCAAAAAAATCAGCTAAGTATGTATATTCAACGCCATGCTCAATTTCAGCATCATGATGAAAATTCAAGAATTCCACATACAATTCTACATTCTGAAAATGTTTCTGATTGTTTTCTCGCTAAGTCCCTTATGCTCCATATCAGTAACCACCATTGCAAAAGGAGAGTTCTCTCTCCAAATAGAGAAAATGTGAATTCTCTAGGTGTCACAGCCTTTTTATATTGCACGAACAATATTGAATAGTGATAATCCAATCAACAAAATCAGTGTTCCAATATACAACATATCAATTTGAAGATTATTCAGTTTTTTATTGAGTGTACTGCCAATCATTCCTCCCGCAATTGCAGTAATCAAAATGAACGGAACTGGACTTAAATCATAAATTAGAAACTGATTTTTAAGGAATACCGATCCCAGTTTCGACAATTGAGAAAAGAAGATGATGGTGATTGACAACACCACACTTTCTTTGGATGTAAATGAGAAAAAGAAAGAAAGCACTGCCAGATTTAAAGGGCCACCGCCAATCCCTAAAAAGACAGAGATATTGCCTAATAGAAATCCAATCAACAAAACTACCACAGGTGAAGTCAGCTTTAGCGTCTTCACCCGATTCTTTTTCAGGGTATAAATCAAAATGACAGTTAATACAATGGCTAGCATTCCATTTTGAACCACTTTGGTCATTTCATTTAACATTTGATGTACATAACCAAACAGCACATCTCCACTCACACCTCCAAAAATAGACCCAAACGCAAGTGGAAGCACAATTGAAAGCTCAAACTTCGCTTTGTTTTTAAATTGTTTATAGATAGAGACAACCGACATAGTAAATACTGCCATAGAGGAATACACTCCAATTGTCGCTGTATCATGAAGTCCAATCAAATCAAAAAATGGTTTGATGATAACTCCACCACCAAGTCCAACTGAGGCTCCTAGCACAGTTGCCGCTAAAACAACCAAAATATAAAATACAATCATACTATCTCCTTTGAATGGAAGATGCAACTTCCAACATCGCCTTTTCATGTTTTGTCATGAATTCTTTTAATCCGCAATATGTCTCATCATAATAGCAAACACTCATACGCTTACATTGTCCATGACAGATTCCTTCATAGCGGCAGGATAAACATGCCCTTGTTCGATTTCGCTTTTCAGAAAGAAATGATTTTAAAACTACTGATGTTGCGAGTTCTTTGATGGAATGTGTTTTGATGTTTCCAAGACAATGCTCATCCAACACATAAAAGTCACATGGATATACAGATCCATCGCTTTCTGTCACAAACTGCATGCTACAAAAGCCAAGATATCCGCACTGCTGCGGAGGAATTCCTGCAAACATCGGAATCAGATTATCAAAAAGAGTGACACTCATAACTTCATTCTTTTTCCAGTCTTTGTACCAAAGAGAAAAAAACTCATCATAAAAATGTGCAAAATCATGTGGTTTTAATGCAAAAGGATTATCTTTGAAATCAAGTGAAGGAAGACATGGTATCAACTGTACATAATTCAGTTGATTTTTTTTATAAAAGGCATACAACTGTTTCGCCTTTTTGGAAAGCGAATGTGTCAGTACTGTCAACACATTAAACTGAACCTCTTCCTCTTTTAACTTACGTATATTTTTCATAATGCGTTCATAGGTAGGCTTGTTCTGCGCATCTTTTCTAAGATCATCATGATGCTCAATCATCCCATCCAAAGAGACACCGACTAAAAACTCATACTTCTTTAGAAAGGCAATCCATGCATCATCCAAAAGAAGCCCATTAGTCTGGAGTGAATAAGAAACATGATGAATTTCTTTTTTCATTGAATTCACACATTCAACAAACTGTTCAAAGAACTCAAGTCCTGCCAAAGTTGGCTCACCACCCTGAAAGGCATAAGTGATCATCACTTCTTCATCAAAAGCATACAATGTCTTTTCAATGAGTTCTCGCATTGTCTTTTGATCCATAATACCGTGTGTCTTCACTTCACGATGATCAGATACATCTGCATAGAAACAATAACTGCATTTCATGTTACAGAGTGAACTTGCAGGTTTGATCAACATGGAAAAATACTTCATGAATGGACCTCCATATCTTGAGAAAAGACAATTCCGCACTGAGCTCTCGCCTCATCCAAAAGAGTCATAATCTGAATGGATTTTTGCATCAGGCGCTGTACTTCTTGTCTATCATTTGTATCAATGATTTCACAGGCTTTCTTTAAGAAATAATAAAAGTTCTCCTCTTCATGAACGTCAGATTCTTTTATTTCTGATTCAATCATCAGTTTTCCTTGTTTTAAAATGGATGGAGCATAGTCAAACGCCATCACTGCCTGTTCTCCTTGAATTTTAACATTCACATCTCCATTTGTCACTTTACTTTGATGAATGAGTACTCTCCACTCTCCATAATCCAATGTTAAAATCCCCTCTGCATCCACACCGGTTTCTAACTTTTCGCAGCGATAAGTCAAGGTTTTAGGCATTCCAAACAGCTCACAAGCCAAATGAAGCCCATAAACACCTAAATCCATAAGCGCACCACCAGAATATTCGGGAGTAAACACATTAGGTCGAAGTCCATTTTCATAATCATTGTATTTTCTAGAGCGTTTACAGTAGGAAAACTCTGCTTGCTTTAAAGGGCCTAAAAAAGACAGGTTTTGTTTTATCCATTTTATATTGGGAAGATAAACAACACGATTGACTTCCAACAGCAGCACTTTGTGCTGATTCGCAAGTCGAATCAATTGATTAAGCTCATTGAGATTGGAAGTAAAAGGTTTCTCAACCAAAACATGTTTGTTAGCACGAATGCACGCTTCTGCCACCTCAAAATGAAGAGAATTGGGAAGGCCAACATAAACAGTGTCGATATCACTGTTTAAAAAATCTTTCATTGAATCAAACGCAAAGGGTATGTTTGTTTCATGCGCAAATCTTTTTGCCTTTTCCATTTCTCTATGCATCACTGAAACAACTTGTATATCTTTGATTTTTGCTGCATTGCGCATCAGTTGTTCACTGATTTGCCCTGTTCCACATATCCCCAATTTCATATTGATCCTCCTTGATAGAAAAAATAGATAGAAGTCATCTATCTATATAAGTGTATCATTAAAATACTTGCGGTTTAAATTTTCAGTGTAAGCAAACCCTTTATCTGTATTGATGCTGATACGAGTTGGCATATCAATTCCATGTTCATACAGCTGTTTGGTCATGGAAATAATGTAGCACTGATTAATAAAACAACCAATAGATGTTGCTGGATAACCTACAGCATAATCTCCCACATTCAACATCAATTGAGTAGAAGGGCCGTGATTGTCCATCAAAACATCAACATCATTTAATACAGTAGAATTTAAAGCCTGTGCAGCTTTTTTATTGGTATGCAAAATGACTTTACATCCCTTTTCTTTTAGCACTTGAATCATTCGGACTAAAGCCAATTCACTAGCAGATTGACTCACTAAAAAGAATGTGTCATTCTCTTGTGGTTCTACACTATAGAGAACAGCTTCACCATATTTTGCGATAGATGCGTACATGTGTGCCTTTTCTACACTTTCATAAAACTGAATTTCAGTGTTCTGCATTACCATGGATTTGTTGCACATGATTGTTCCTGCACGAGCATGAATCTCTTCCACTAAACTGTGATCATGTGCCATCCCAAACATAAAATTACGTTTGTTTTCAAGAATAGATTGAACAGAACAAGAAGCTGCCTGTTCAATATTCGTTAGTTCTTTTTTGACAACTTCATCAAATACATCAAAGTACCGCTTAATATAGGCATCCAAATGATACTGAATCTGTTGAATATTAATTTGTTTTTTCTCAAGGTAGTTTCCATTATGGAGGTCTTCTTCTCTGCATCCACTTGATTCTAAAATCGCTGCAAAACAGACATTCAATGCCTGAAAGATAAAAGTTCCTATAATGTTGGATGTTGGTCCTTGACGCTTTTGACCTACTGTTTCAAATGCCGCATCTCCGTCATTTCCACAGTTGTCAATCACTGCATTTGCATACTCATACATCTTCTTTTTCGATGGATGACGCGCTGTTACTTTCAGAGTTTGATTCATATTGGTTTGTGCAACCAAATAAATATCATTTTCCTGTGATAGTTTCGCTAGTTCAACCACCACTCCATTGGTACCAGAATTGGAAATCAACCAAAGCACATCCCCTTTTTCTAGTCCCATGGCACGGTAAAACACTTCGCCAAATTCAGCATTTCTTTCAATATATCCAGACTTCAATGGATGACCGAATAAATCTTCTGGATTGTATGGCTGAGGAAATTGAAATCCTCCAGTCTGTTTCATCATTTCTTCTGTAATGATGTGACTGTGTCCAGAAGCAAAAATTCTGAACTTACCTCCCTTTGCGACACGATCAAGGATAACGTCTGCAATCGAAGGAAGTTTTGGAATCTGATTTTGAATCACTTGATTCAAAATGTTTTTCACATAGTCTGAATATTGAATTAACATTATTTTCTACCTCTTGGATCATAATCATTTGGATTCTTACTTGAAGCCATTAAACAGTCTTTGTTGTTGACTTTGTAATGTGGAAGAATTTCAAAATGACCTTTCAATAGAGGATCATTTGTCTTTTCCATATGATTAAAGAGTTTCTTTTTTAATTCTTCTCTGATTGAACTTAAAGCTTCATTTTCAATCAAGTTGCATGTTTCATCAGGATCATACATAAGATCATAAAGAGCTTCCATTGGTTTATGTCGATCTCTTAATCCATGTTTCATTAGCTGATCTTTTGGTGCTGATTCATCTATATTGGACAGATTCATGAATGTCCATGATTCATCAAAATAATGTACATATTTATATCTTGAAGTACGTACACATCGCATTGGTTCATAGGAAGTGTGGAAGTTCACTTCTGCATATACTTCTTCACGATGCACATGTTCTGCATTTTTGAATGTCTTTGCAAAAGACACACCTTCTAAATATTCAGGTTTTTTCACATTGAGCAGATCACAAAGTGTAGGGAAAACATCCAAATGAGAAACAAGATGATCACACACTTCGCCATGTCCCATTTCAGGATGACGCACAATCAAAGATACCCCAATTCCACGATCCGATAAGGTACATTTGTGAAATGGATTTGCCAGACCATGGTCTGTTGTATACATAATCACTGTTGAATCCAGAAGATTTCTTTCTTTTAGTGCTTCAATCAAAATGTGTGCATTTTCATCTGCGTACTGAGCTGTTGTCATATACTGAGCCTGATCATGGCGTACTGCAGGATCTCCAACACCACCAAAAACAGGTTTTACATAACGTTCATCAATGTTGTCTGCTACTTGAATTGGATATGGGCGATGGGTTGAATGCATGCCATAGCTTAACATAAATGGTTTGTTTGGATCTCGACGATCCAGCCATTTTACTGCTTCTAGTACATTTGCACGATCCCACACATGCAGATCCTCTTTTGCATATTCTTTAGATGAAGTTGTTAAGATATTTTCATATCCCAAATCATGCAGTCCCTGTTCATCCAGATCCAAGTACCATCCTACTTCGTGCTGAATGCCACTGATGGCAGTCTGATATCCCTGCTGTTTTAGCCAAGATGCCAGATGCTGATCTGGATGATGTAATGAGAAGCCTCTTTGAGCTAGACCGTACATTCCATTTTGATGTGGATACGTCCCTGTCAACATAGCTGCTCTGCTTGGTGAACAAGTTGGCCCACAGCAGAAAGCCTGGGTAAACAATGTTCCATCTTCTGCCAAATTCTGCAGATGAGGAGTAGGAACCATAACACCATAAGGACTAATCATACGCCCTGTATCATGTGTATTGATATAAACAAGATTCATATCATTGCTCCTTCTTTACAAAAATTGGACTTGACCATGCAACACCACCATTTTTCTGCCATACACGCACTCGAAGTGAATGGCAATCTGTTGTATCGATGATTCTTTCAATATGACGCGTATAAGCAGCTTCAGGGACAGCCTGATGCACTTTAATTTTATAACAATTGTGCCACCATGAATCTGAACGATAGAATTCAGTAAAATTGAAACGTTCTTTTAATAAGTCTGACACTTCATCCAAAAGCGGGAACAAACGACTTGAATACATCAAATCACGAACTGAGATGACATATTCTTTACCATCAATTGTCAAAACAACATGCGAGTCAATATCATCCTCGATTTCAAAGATGAATCCTTCAGTAGTGATTGCGCTTGGCCCCATCCATTTTCCAGTTGCAGTGGTTTTGTATGTTGTCATTTCAAAATCACATGACTGTTCTGTTACATTTGTTAAATTCTGACCAAATGTACTCCAGCACTTTTCGATTGAAAGTAGTTTACCAGGAGTCTTTAATGAGCCTGTCCAATTTCTGCTTTCAATATCAGGGAAGATTCTACGGTCTGGTCCCCATCCCAGCTCTAACTGGAATTTAAAACGGACTGTCCCTGTGAGTTCTTGATTTTCCCATGTTGATGTATGAGGAATCATTTCAATCACACGATTGTCTTTGATGATTTCGATGCGGTCAATCGCATTTGCAGCTTTGATCTTCAAATCCAATTTCGAATCGGTTTTTGCCTCTATTTCTGATCCCATCACAGAAGAATCTACTGTATAATCCAGCTCAATGCGATCTTTTGAAACGCCATAGACGCGACGATTCACAAAAGCATCCCAAATTGCTTCTTTTGTTGCATCCTCTGCTAAAACTGCTGTATAGCCAAACCCATAGACACCCGGACAGCTATGATTGTCACCTGCTGCGATAACACCATACTTATGGCCCATTTCCCAGCCTCGTTCAACACAAGTCATGCCAGTGCGCGGTCCCATATGAACATGACGATTCATTTCAATACAAGTTGTGTCATTTTCACTTGATCCATGTGATGAGTAAATTTCAACAAAAGGAGAAAACTGATCGTTGTGAGTTTGCCAGTTTTTTCCACGATGTTCCAACTGATAAGCCAAATGGTGAGGAATCCCAATGGCATCCTTGCCTTCGTACGCTTGAACAAGTTCTTCATAGCGCAAAGGATATTCCATTTTCTGTTGGTTATCTTTTAAGAACACATTGTGATCACCATCTTTACCAGCTCCCTGCCATTCATAACCCATGAACATAGGGAAGCCTTCATCATTGGCTTTTTGCGTCACTGAACGAATATATTCCCAGTCTTTTTCAATAGCTTCCAAAGGATAACGGTCTTCAACGCCTAAACCTGATTCATCTTTTCTCATATAGTATGGGTAATAGGCAAAAGGCCAGAAATCCATTGTCTGACGAATTTGATTCAGCCATTTTGGCAGATCTTCAATTCTTTCGTGATGCAGGTTGCTGTGCATGTCGGTCCATAATACTTTATACTTCATTTCCGTTCCTCCTTGGTTTTTGTTGGGCAGACTGAGAAATCTGATATCGAATCCAGTCTTCAGGCTGATTGATTTTTGTCCATTCCTTCATTTTCTGAGTTTGTTGTTTTAACTCTGGTCGATGACTTAAAATCGTTTGATCATCCACTAAACGGCTAGCAAGCTGCTTGGCAAGCAGTGGATATTCGTCTATCACATCTTTTAATTCATTTGGATCATTTTTTAATGAATATAGATGAAATTGATCTGTTTTTACTAGTTTCATTCCTTGATGAATCACACTTTGAACAAGCTGCTCTTTTCCATCTTTTTCAATCAAAGAAGTAATTAAAACCGGATTATTCATCTCATAAACTGTTTGCTCTATTGAGTTTATTTTAGCTTCATCCAGAACAGTGGCATGCAGATTCAGCAAAGAGACTTCATGTGTATAGCGTGTAGGCTTTTTATTCAAATCTTCAATCAAAAGCGGAATTCGAATCGATTCTTCATATAATGTTTTTTTGCCATACAATTTACGCTTACCTATTTGATCTCCATGATCTGATGTATAAATTAGAAGTGCATCCTGATGATGTTTGCGAACAGATGTATGAATTTCTTTCAGCATTCCATCTAACTGTTCAATCAAGCCATAATAAGCGCTGCGAATATGACGCAGACCTTCATCATCTAAATGTTGAATCATGTCAGAATAAATTCCATCACAATTCAATGAAGCATCACTGACATCCAAAACTTTTTCATAAGCACGATCAAACGTGTCTTTTTTTGAACAATATGGAAAGTGAGGACCATAAAATCCAATCACAAGAAACAAAGGGCGATCTGAATCTTCTTCAAGAAGTTCTAAACTTTTCTTAAACACTGCTTCATCATATTCTTGCACTGGTGAATTTCCATATCCATAATCATTTAAACAGCCTTTCATCTGCATTGTACCTTGAAAAGCCCCCAAATCAGTACGTTTCTGTCCCCACCATTGGGTCGTGATGTCTCCAACATAACGCTCTTCAAATCCATGAAGCTGATCTTCACCTTTAAAATGCATTCTTCCACATAATACAGTACGGTAGCCAGCACTACTCATCTGATGAGCAATCGTCTGCACTTCACCAGAAAGCACTGTATCATTATCATAGATTTCAAGTTCATGAGGTGCTTTACCGCTAAGAAAAGACATTCTAGATGGTACACACAATGGACAATTGCAGTACGCCGACTCAAAAACTTGCGCATTTGATTCCAATTCAGCTAAAAAAGGCGTATAAACAGCAGGGTTTTCACTCTGTACAGCACATCCGCTGTGCTGATCTGATAAAATCAGTACAATATCCCTCATCATAACGCCCCTTTCCTTCTTTCTACTGAGTAAACCATCAGCTGGCTTATTCAGTAGAAAGATAGAAGTCAAGCAAGCTGACTTCTATCTCATTCATTACATAATCCCTAAGAATACCAATACAATAACTGTTACCAGCATTGTAACCAATACTTTGACTGCTGACCAGTTCTTCTTAGCATACAGATACCAAATCAGAATTGTAACAGCCAGAGGCAGCATACCCGGCATAATCTTATCCAGAATGTTCTGAATGTTGATTACCAGTTCACCTGAAGTGTACTGGAATGCGATTGGAAGTTTCACTGTATTTGCAGTAATACCACCAACAACGATCAGACCAACAACGCCCAAGAATGTAGTTGCCATTTCAGTTACTTTTGGAGTCAGGATTTCAAGAACCTTCAAACCAAGTTCATAACCCTTCATGAATAATGCATATTTCATGAAGATTGTTCCGCCTGCATGGAACAGCAAGAAGAACAGAACACCCAGCAATGAACCATCAGTGCTCAGTGCGATTGCGATAGAAGCGATAATTGACTGATAAGTAGCACCAATCAAAGAGTCACCAATACCTGCGAAAGGACCCATCAAAGCAGTCTTTGTACCAAGGATCATTTCTTCAGTGACTTCATCGCCATTAGCTTTACCTTCTTCAAGTCCCAGAATGATGCCAGGAATGATAGATCCCAAAGTAGGTTCAGTATTATAGAAGTTCATATGGCGCTGAAGAGCCTTTTTATAATCTTCTTTTTCAGGATAGAGTTTTTCCAGAGGTTTTGACAGTGTATGGCAGAATGCCAGCCCCATCATACGTTCATAGTTCTGTGCACAGTGATGGAAGAATACATTTGTCCATGCAGCCTGCTGAACATCTTTTTTAGTCAGTTTATTCGTCATATGCGTCATCTCCATTCTGTCCAGCGGAACGTCCTGTACCAAACAGGTCATTGCCATAACGTGCTACAGTAAACATAATTGCAACACCAATTGCGAAAAGTGTCAAAGACACGATGTTGAAGCTTGTGTTCTTCAGAAGAACAAAGCCCATTACGAAGAAGCCAAACATCCAAATCTGAGATGGAGCGATGATGTATTTCAGCAGCATAGCGAAACCAACTGCAGGAAGAACACCAGCCATCTTAGACAGGGCTGTTGTAATCTGTGGTGGAAGAGCAGCGATAATTCCCTGAATCAGTTCAACACCAAAGTAGTTAGCAACTGTATAAATTGTAACATAAATCAAGAAAGTTGGAACCTGTGCCAACAGCTGAGCGCGAACAATTCCCTTGCGATCACCTTCAGCAGCAGCCTTATCACCCAGATGTGGGAAGTAAGAGTTAAAAGTCATGCAGAGCTGGAACATTGCAGCACCCAGAAGCCCCAGTGGAACTGCCAGTGCAATTGCCCCTTCTACACCAGTACCAGAAGCGATTGCCAATGATCCACCAATGAATGTAGCGAAGCCACGGTCAGATGGAAGAGCGCCACCTGGCTGAATTACCCCTAAATACATTGCCTGAAGCGCAACACCAACTGCAATCCCTTCAGAAAGATTTCCCAGCAAAGCTCCCATAATTGTACATGCTACTAGCGGAGAAGCGATGCCGTTGAAACCACCTGACTGACCAAAGAGCCAAGGTGTACGGTTTACACCAAAATAGCCCAATACGCCAATCAAAAATGCTTGCCATAAAGCCATAAGATTATATCCTCCTTATCTATCTTATGATTTCATGATAAAATCGAAAAACAAAGTTGTCAATACAAGTTTTTTGTTGTATTATATCTTATGTAAAAATGTGTTTATTTAACAATACAAATTCACAAAAAAAAACAATACAAATCGCATTGGAGGTATAATAATGAACGAAAATAACAAAGTTCCTAAATATCAACTCATTGAAAATGACATCATTGATAAAATCAATTCTGGTATTTATCAAGAGGAACACGCCTTACCCACCGAAGCGGAGCTTTCCAAACAATATGAATGTTCTCGCGTTACTGTACGTCAAGCTTTATCGAATCTCGCTTACAAAGGATTTATATTAAAAAACCAGGGAAGTGGCTCTTTTGTAAAAAAATCACGCGCCATTCAAAGAACACCTCTTTTAAAAAGTTTTACTGAGGACATCTTAGAAATGGGAAAAACGCCTTCCAGCAAGGTTGTTTCTTTCAACATAACAGAAGCTGGAAATACAGTTGCAAGCTTATTAAAAATCAAGCCAAAAGATCTGATTTACTACATTGAACGAACTCGTTATGCAGACAATGAGCCCGTATTGTTTGAAAAGACATTCATGTCTGTTGATTTGCATCCTGAAATTTCAATTAAGGTTCTACAAGGTTCAAAATATAAGTATGCTGATGAACATAACCTTACTGTAGATTACGCTCATCAAAATATTACACCTATTTTCCCACCCGAATACATCGCAGCTCAGCTAAAACTATCTCCAAAACAACCTATTCTTCGTGTCTGTAACACAACGTACATTCATGATGGCACTGTCTTTGACTATACAGAATTGTACATGCATCCAGAATTGTATCAGCTCAACATCATCAAAAAAAGATAGGGATTTCCTCTTTTGGGCGGTGGAACTTTGCAACCACCTAGACTTGTCCCCTGCTCAGCACTAAAGAAAGGCTGTGACACCTAGAGAATTCACATTTTCTCTATTTGTCACAGCCTCTTAATTATCTAAAATCCGAATATCTATCAAAGCAGAATCAATGAGTTCTTCTGCCACAGTTCCTACCATTTTTTCTTTCGCCTTCAACAAAGCATCTTTTGCCTCTTTGTCTTGACCATTCAAATGATAAGCTTTCGCTAGCGAAAATAACAATGTACCATGAATTGATTCATCACTCTGCTGAATCAATTCTCTTAAATCTTTGATGACACTCACATCATAGTGAAAGTGAAGACGATCATTGATTGAGTTTTCTTTCAGCATTGCATCTATCGCTTCCGCATTCTGTTCATTGCGAATACCCTTAATCTCTTCTCGCAGTGCTTTGTATTCTTTGCCATCCTGACGATCCAGACAAATCATTGAGCGAAGCTGAAAATAATTCACCAGATGTTCTGTACTTAATTTCGTATATTGAACAAGTCTGATTGTTTTTTCTGCCAACTCTAATTCTCCTTGCCCATATTGATCTGTCGCCTTAAACAAGTTCACAACATTGGGATTTAAAAACAGAATGGCTCTTCTTGAATAGAGAATCTTTCTATACTTTTCAATATCTTCATTGACCATTGAAGCTGTCAAATCATGTGCCAGCTTTCTTCTATACAATGTGGTTGCTATCCAATACATCGCAATCACAAGAGCTACAATCACAACAGAACTATATTCTTTCATACTCTCACCTATTTCCTGACATTATTGTACCATAAACTTTTCATTTTTTATCCCGGATTATGACTAGTCATCATATCCTGCAAATATTCCTGAAGTTCATCACTTCCATAAACATAGACAGAAGATACAGAAAGACCATTTCCTTGGACCATAAGTCTAAATTCAATCAATTCTCCAGTAGAAAGTACGGTTGTAACTCTTGTCATTGCTAAACCATCATCCCCCCAAAGCGGTGAGTATTGCATGTTTGAAAACTCAATGTTGGACTCTTCCATTCTTAGTGTCCATTCAGCACGCTCTAAAGAAACATCATCTGCACCATAACAGCTCAAATACCGAGAAGCTTCTGCATAATCAGATAAGGACAATGCCTGTAAGAATTCATTTGCCTCATCTTGATACAACAAAGCATCTAACGTTAACCCTTCACCAGAAAGTGTACACCCTACGACAAAGCCACTCAATAAAATGAATGGACTAACCACAAAAACAAGAATCATCTTCATCAAGGTCTATCTTTTCACTTTCAGCCATGGCTTTTTTGCATCTATCTGGGGAATTTCTGGTATTAAATCAGTTTTTAGGGATTCTACAAAAACACGACACTGTTCACATTCTAAAAGATGTTCTTCTACAAGTTCTTTTGTTTTCTCAGAACAGATTCCATCCAAATAAGAAGGAATCAAATCCTGTATTACATCACAATGTATCTTCATATTGTTTCACCCTCTCCATCAGTTTCATTCTTACACGATAATACGTGACTCTTGTCCAGTTTTCACTTTTCCCCAAAGCTTTTCCAATTTCTTTGTAGCTATGATCCAGCACAGCTCTCATTAAAAACACAGACTTCTCTGGCTCTTTGATTTCATCAATGATTGTCATCAACAGTTCCATCCTTTGTTTCCTGTCAAACAGGACTTCAGGTGTTTCATCTGTTCTGAATTGATCTTCTGCGATTTCATCTAAACTCACTGTTTTCTTTTTTCTTAATGTATCTATCCACACTCTTTTCGCAATAGTAAATAGCCATGTGGTCATCAAACATGAGCCATCATAATGATGAATCGTTTTTAAAGCACGATAGAAAGTTTCCTGTGTTAATTCCTCTGCCATTTGTTCATCATGACACAAAGACATGCAGAAGCGCTTCACATCATTGGCATATGTTCTCATGATTTCATCCATCTTCTGCACTCCTTTCATCTTATTTATCGTACAACAATTTGGAATGTTACAAAAGATGGTTTATTTCCTGGGTAATATTACTTTTTATCGTTTAGAATACTGCTAAACTATACAAAAACAATCAAACCATGGAAATGAACGCGATACAGCATTGTGGGTGAATCGTTCAATTAATGTCCTGATGCATTTAGCACTTGCGAAGATTGAATAAATAATAGATAATTATTATTATATCAAGGGAGATGATGAACTCATATGGACACGGACATTTGGATATTATTTGTAGTACTGATCGCATTGATTATTGGCGGAGGATACTTTGCTGCATCTGAAACAGCATTCGCTTCAGTCAATCCAATGCGAATTAAGCATCGTGCTGATGAAGGTGAAAAACGAGCGAAATATGCCGAATATATTTTAAATCACTTTAATAAAGCATTATCTACTTTATTAATCGGAAACAATTTAATGCATATCGGAACTGCTTCTATCGCAACATACATTGTCACTAAAACATGGGGAGAAGGCTATACCGCCTATTCTACATTAGTGACCACCGTAGTTGTGTTTCTTGTCTCTGAGATGATTCCAAAGCAGTTTGCCAAAGACTGTCCAGAATCTACTGCATTATTCTTTGCGAAATCATTGTATTGTCTAATGAAGATTCTAGCACCTTTTTCTGCAATATTTGATGCATTGGCTAATTTTATATCCAGTTTATTTAAAGCTGAAGCTTCACCTTCAGTCACTGAAGATGAACTGATTGAAATCATAGACTCTTTAGCTGAAACTGAAGAAGACGGTCCTCAACGAAGTGAACTGCTTCATTCAGCTCTAGAATTTGATGAAACAACTGCAAAAGATATCATGACACCCATTGAACATCTAATCAGTATAGAAGAATATACTGAACCTTTAAAAGTGCTTGAAATCATTAAAAATACACCTTATTCAAGACTTCCTGTATACAAGAAACATAAAGATCATCTTATCGGTGTTCTTGATGCCAGACAGTATATTAAAATTTATCTATCCAGAAAAAAACCAGTTTCTGTAAAAAAGGCAATGCATAAAGTATTACTAGTTCCAGAAAACAAACTGATTGATGATTTATTTGATCAAATGACACAATCTAGAACTCATATGTGCATTGTCACTGGTGAAGATGAAAAAACTGTAGGTGTTGTCACCATGGAAGATATCATGGAAGAGCTCGTTGGTGAAATCTTTGATGAACAAGATGCGTCTTTCAGTGATAATCTGAAGGAGGTGGAAGAATGAACCCGTATTTAGCGATTGTGTTACTTTTGATTGGTTCCGCTTTCTTCTCATCTTCTGAAATAGCTTATGCTTCTGCCAATAAGTCACGATTAAAAAAAGCGGCAGAGTCTGGTGATAAAAAAGGGAAATGGGCACAAGAAATCAGTGAACATTATGACAAAACTCTTACTGCAGTACTGATTGGAAACAATCTAGTCAACATTGCCTCCTCCTCTGTTGCAACTGTCATCGCAATGGCGCTGGTAGGAGATGCAGGGGTTGCAGTGGCAACTGCAGTCATGACAATTCTGCTTCTTATCTTTGGGGAAATTGTCCCAAAACAGCTCGCAAAACAATTCTGTGACAGCTATGCCTTAGCAGTATCGCCAATCATGAAAGTAGTACTGTTGATTACTAGACCATTTGTATGGCTGTTTGGTAAAATCATTCATGTTATCTCAAAAAGCTGGGCATGGGCAAAAACGGATACGTCAATCACTTATGAAGATTTAGTAACCATCATCGAAACCGTTGAAGAAGAAGGTGTGATTGATGAAGATTGCAGTGAATTGCTTCAATCAGCCATTGAATTTGATGAAACTGAAGTTCAAGAAATATCTACCCATCGAGTAGAAATGACAGCTTTGGATATCAATGATTCTACTAAAGAAATCATCGAAACTGCCTTAAATTCTGAATATTCACGTATCCCAGTATTTGAAGATACCATTGACAATATCATTGGTATTCTTCCAGTGAATCTTTTATTAAAAGAACTGTTAGATACAGATCAGCCAGATATTAAGGAAATGCTTCAAGAACCTCTGTTTGTACCACAAACCAAAAAACTTCCTGAAGTTCTTGATTTAATGCAAAGAAGTAAAATTCACATGGCGATTGTCACTGATGACCATGGTGGAACTCTTGGCATCGTTACAATGGAAGATATTCTTGAAGAACTCGTTGGAGAAATCTGGGATGAAACAGATACAATTGAAGAAGAAATACTTCAAGTATCCGAAAATGAATTCCTAGCAGATGGAAGCATGATGCTGAATGATTTCTTAGAATACTTTGAAATAGAAGATCCAGAATTAGATGATTATATTATCACTGTTAATGGATGGATTACAGAAATCCTGGATGATTATCCAAAAGTAAATGATTCCTTTGATTATAAGAATTATCATATTATTATTGAAGAAACTGATGATTTAGTTGTTTCTTCTCTTAAGGTAATTCGTACTGAAACAAAAGATAATGATGATGAAGAAGCTCTTTGACTTATCAAAGAGCTTCTTATTTTTTGAATTAAAAAAGTCCCCTTAAAGAGGACTTGTTTTGATTATTCTCCACTGATAGACAGTGAGTTAAACAGAATGGATGGTGCGCTTGCAGAAGAAAGAGCATCTTCTAAATCGCTTCCCACTGCTTCAACTTCTTTCATCATATCTAAGAAGTTCCCTGCCACTGTAATCAGATTCACTGGACGTACGATTTTGCCATCTTCGACCAGATATCCTGCAGCCTGCAGTGAGAAATCTGTTGTGATGGAATTAAGCCCTGCATGAAGACCATTCAGTTCATCAATCACTAAACCTGTACCCATCTTTTTCAAAAGTTCATCATAAGAAACATCAGATGGAACAATGTAGAAGTTTGTAGGACTGATACCAACCTGTCCAGCATAACCAGCTTTAAATCCATTACCTGTTGAAACAGTATTCATCTGTGCTGCAGACTTCTGGTTGTGTAAGAACATCTTCAATACACCATGATCTACAATCTGTTTTGTCGATGAAGCAACACCCTCATCATCAAATGGTGTACTGTTCAAACCATTTTTCTTTAATGGATCATCCACAATAGTAATCTTTTCATCAAAAATCTTTGTATCCATTTTATTTGCCAGCTTACTGATTCCCTTATAGACCTGTTCACCATTGAATAGACCAGTCAGTGCACCTAACAAATCACTCATCGCACTGTTTTTCAAAATGACTTTATATTTGCCAGTCTTGACCTGTTTTGCGCCAAGCTTGCCAACGACTTCATTCTTAACTTTTTCAACGAACTCATCCACATTCACATCATCCAGTGATCTTAACACCTTGAAATCCATACCGCTCTTGTTGTCGCCGTTTTCATGTGCCAAAGCCATTGAATAGAAGAAAGTGTAAGATTCTTTCTTAGAAACATCCAGACCCAAAGAGTTCTGAATTGCAGTATTTACATTCACTGTCTGCATCACAGTTGCCATTACCTGAACAATACGTGGATCAGCTGCTGCAAGTTTCTGTTCTACTTCCTTCAACAAATTAATCTTTGTATTCATCGGTGTTGAAGCTAGCTGATTTTCATCTGAGTGAATTTCTGGATAGCTGGAAGAGCCTTCAAAAATCTTGGATGTATCTTCAATTTCCAAAGAACCAGCATTTTCTTTGATCAGCTGAATAATCAATGGGATGTTTTCATCACTGTCTTCTTCCATGAAGCAGTAACCCATCTTCCCCTGATAAATACCTCGAACTGCGATACCACCGCTCTGTGCAATCGTTAAGCCATCCACATTGTTTCTGAACACTTTAATACTTTCCTGTTCAGACATCTGAGAATATACTTCAACTGGATCAATTCCTGCCAGTTTTGCTTCTTCAATTAATTTCTTGAAATTCATTACTGTCTACCTCCTACGATCATAGAGCTGACGCGAATCGCTGGCTGTCCAACATCTGTTGGAATTGAGCCGCTGCTTGATCCGCACATACCCTGTGCACGTTTCAGGTTTGTACCAACCATATCAATCTTCATCAGTGTTTCTCCACCGTTGCCAATCAAAGATGCACCCTTGACTGGTTTTACAATCTTGCCATCTTTAACCAGATAGCCTTCCTGTACCGCAAAGTTGAAATCACCTGTACTTGGATTTACGCTTCCACCTGACATGCTCTTGCAGTATAGACCATATTCCATAGATGCAATCATATCTTCCAGTTTATCTTCACCATTAAGAATGAATGTATTGGTCATACGTGAAGTTGTTTCGTATTTATAGGACTGTCTGCGGCTGCTGGAAGTCGATTCCATGCCCATTCTGCGTCCATTAAGTGTATCTACCATGTAACCCTTCAAAATACCATTTTCAATCAAAAGATTACGCTTTGTGAAGTTTCCTTCATCATCAATATTGGCTGATCCCCATGCATTGGCAATCGTTCCATCATCTACTGCAGATACCTTAGAGCCTGCAATCTGCTGACCCAGTTTTCCTGCAAAGACAGACTGTCCCTTTGCCACTGAGCTTGCTTCTAATGAATGTCCGCATGCTTCATGGAAAATAACACCACCAAATCCATTGTCAATGACCACTGGCATCGTTCCGCTAGGACACAAATCTGCAGTCAACAATGTCTTGGCAATTCTTGCGGCTTCTTGTCCTGCTTCATATGGATTCTGTTCATCATAGAATTCAAATCCTTTGGCAGCACCTGGACCAAAGAATCCAGTTTCCATATCTTCGCCATCCATCGCAATTGCCTGAATTGCCAGACGTGTACGAATACGTGTATCACGAATGTACTTGCCATTTGTATTAGAAATTGCCACTTCCTGTTTTTCATCCAGATAATTCACGATGACCTTTTTGATCAGTTCATCATATTCCATGGCACCCTTTGAAGCCTGTTTCGCAACTTCAATCTTCTTTTCCATTTCAACGGTTGATGGATCAATTTGAACAGGATGCTGATTTTCATAAATGACTTCTTCTAATTCAAAAGAAATATCTTTCTTTTCATCATGATAAGAAGCTGACAAATTCTTTGCCATCTTTCTTAAATTATCCATTGATGTGTCATTTGAAAATGCATATACAGATTCAGTTCCATGATAAATACGCATTCCAACACCATACGTAATACCGCTATTGGCTTTTTCTACAGCACCATTCAACAAAGATACTGTATGACTGATTTTCTTTTCTTCAAAGATTTCTGCGAAATCTCCACCTGTTTCAACACACAGACTCAAGATTTCTTTCAGCTGATGTTTTTCTAACATATTATTTCACCTCTGTTTATCATTGTAACAGAATTTAGTCTATGACAAAAGAAAAAGATGCCTTTGGGCATCTGTTCTCTTGCTTATTCATCGAATGAATCATCTGAATCATCGTACATTGACTTTTCTATTGGATTTCCGTCTTCATCATATTCAGCGTCATCCACGTATTCATCATCGCTGTCTTCTTCCATCATCAGAGCACTTGTGTCTGGATGTGTTTCTTCATATGTTCTGCGTGATCTTAAATCCCATTTGTTGTCATCCAGTGACGCAAAACGAGTATCCAGCATCATTGCAGAATAGAATGAAGCAATTTTATTGGCAGCTTTTGCTTCTGAAAAGCCCATGCACTGACTCACTTCTTCCCAGAGCTTCGCAAAGCTAACTGGTTTTTTCTTCTTTCCGAGCAGCTCGAAAGCTACATCTGTCATAGAACTGTTCATCATGAATCTTTTTCCTCTTTATTTCTTTGTTACATTCTTTCTGGTGCACCCACGCCAATGCTGTTGAGCGCATTCTTCATGGTAATCTTTGCAGCCATGACCAGAGCCAAACGCTGTGAAGAAAGCGCCATATTGTCTCTGTCCACTACTTTGCAGTCTGCATAGAAGCTGTGGAAATTCTGTGCTAATGCACGAATATAATTGCACATCTTGTGCGGCATGCGAGTCACTGCAGCATCTGCAACAACACCTGAAAATTCATTCAGCTGTCGGCACAATGCCAGTTCTTTTGGATGAGTGATTAAATCAAAGCTATCCGCAATTTCAATATCACTTGCAGCACTCAAAATTGAGCACATTCTTGCATGTGCATATTGTGCGTAGTAAACAGGGTTTTCATTCGTCTGTTTTTTCGCCATGTCGATATCAAAATCCATCTGTGTATCCGCAGCACGACTTGCGAAGAAGTAACGTACTGCATCAGCACCTGCTTCTTCAATCAAATCACGCAGCGCTACAGACTTTCCTGAACGCTTAGATAATTTAAATTCTTCTCCATCCTTAATCATGCGTGCCATCTGAATGATATCTACATCCAGCTTGTCACTTGCATAACCCAGCGCCTGAATCGCAGCCTTCAGACGTGTAATATAACCATGGTGGTCTGCACCAAAGAAGTTCACCAGTCGATCATAGCCTCGATCCAGCTTGTCCAGATGATACGCAATATCTGGTGTCAGATATGTGTAAGCCCCATTTGTTCTTCTTAGAACACGGTCCTTGTCATCCCCAAACTGAGTCGTTTTCAGCCACAGCGCACCTTCAGCTTCATATGTCATACCCTTATCTACCAGTGTGTTTACTGCACGTTCAACAAGACCTCTTGCATAGATGCTTCTTTCAGATGTCCATACATCAAATTCAACATTGAACAGCGCCAAATCACGCTTGAGCTTATCCAGCTCCATGACAAGGCCCTTTTCACGGAAGAATTCCAATGTTTCCTGTTTATCTTTATGCGCCAGTTCTTCCCCATATTCAGCTTTCAATGTTTCTGCCATCTGAATCAAGTCTGGTCCATGATAGCCATCTTCTGGCATTTCACATTCCACACCGCATGCCTGCAGATATCTAGCCTGCAAAGATTTGCCCATGTTGTCAATTTGATTTCCAGCGTCATTGACATAATACTCACGTGTTACATCAAATCCAGCCATCTTCAAAAGACGAGCACAAGCATCCCCTGTTGCAGCACCACGCGCATGCCCAGGATGCAGATCCCCTGTAGGATTTGCAGAAACATATTCAAGATTGATTTTTACGCCCTTTCCAGCATCGGAACAGCCATATTCATCTTTCTTTTCAAGAACAGTTTTAATGACATTTGAGAGTGAATCACTCTTCATCGTAAAATTGATAAAACCAGGACCCGCAATTTCACAGCGTTCAATGCCCGCCGCTTCCTTATCAATCTTAGAAACCAAAGTTTCCGCAATCATTCTAGGATTCTGTTTTACAACCTTTGCCAAACGCATTGCTGTATTGGTTGCATAATCCCCATGACTTTTGTCCTTAGGAATTTCAATTGCCGCATCATCAGCACTGAAAGAAATGCTAAACGCTTCTTCTACAGCCTGACTAATCGACGCTTTCAGCTTCATTTCAATCTGATTCATGTCATACCTCCATACTGAATACTTTTCTAAACTGATCAACTACCTGCCCAAACGAATATAAATCATATTCCAGACAGATTTGGTTTTCTGTAATGTTCAGCAGCTTCATCTTCACATTCAGCTGCATGACACCCTCTGGTGTCGTTACACTGCACGAACTCAGACAATCCTGTACAAGCTCCATCTTCATCAGATAATTCTCGTACTTTCTTTGTATCGTACAATGCTGATTTCTGAAATTTACAGAAATCAATGCAAAGGGTTCACTGTTTTCACGGTACATCAGATGATCCTTAGATAGCCATGCACTACCATGATATTCAAGAGTTATTTCTCTGTCCGTCAGATTCGTGCTGATGACTTTCAAACTCACTTCTTTCACCGATTTCACTCCTTTGCCCTTAGTATTATAGAGATTTCTGAACACTTGTCAACAGTCAGTTTAAAAAAGTTTTTCATGACCAAACTAATTGTGAGGTGAGAGTCATGAAAAAGCGAATTAATCTCTTTATTATCAGCTTTTGTACAATTGGAATCATATATGTTTTCCTCATTTTTTACTGTGGTTTATCTCATCATATCAACCTAAACACACATGCCTCACTCACGTTAAAAGACAACCATCAACAAGTCTTCTTTGAATCACGTTATCAGCAGGATATCCTTTGGAAAAGTTTAGACGAATTACCTCATCTTTTAATAGAAAGTACAATCGCAGTCGAAGACAAACGTTTTTATCAGCACCATGGATTTGATCCAGTACGCATCGTAAAGGCAATTATCACCAATCTCAGCCATCAAAAAATTGTAGAAGGAGCTTCCACCATTACTCAACAAGTCATTAAAAATCTGTATCTGACACAAGATCAGACCTTTACACGCAAAATGAAAGAACTTGTTTTATCCATAGAAGCTGAACTTCATTTCAATAAAGACCAAATCTTAGAAACCTATTTAAATACACTCTATTATGGTCATGGCATTTACGGAATACAAAATGCATCCATGTTTTACTTTCAGAAAGATCCAAAAGACTGCACAATTGCAGAAACCGCCATGCTCATTGGAATCCCTAATTCACCCTCTAATTATTCTCCATATTTAAATCAAAAAAAAGCACGTGAACGTCAAATTATTGTCTTAAATGTGATGAAAAATCAGCACATCATCACTGAAGAAGAATATCAAAATGCCCTTCAAGAAGAACTTGTTTTACAAGACTTTATTCAGCAGACACGTTCAGAAGTCTATGGATACTATAAAGATGCTGTGATGAAAGAATGCAAAGAATTAGGATACTGTACTTCTGAAACAGATAGTCTTATCATCAGTACCTATTATGAGCCTGATTTGCAGAAAATCTTACAAAATGAATTTGATAAACAATTATCCAATACAGATATGCAGGCAGCAGGAGTTATCATGGAGCCCTATACTTTTCATATACAAGCTTTACAGGGAGGCTCCAACTATTATGAAACACAATACAACCGTGCCCTGTATTCCACACGTCAATCAGGTTCAGCCATTAAACCTTTGTTATACTATCTGGCACTCACCGAAGGATTCACTCCCTCAACCTGTTTTAAAAGCACACAGACCACATTTCAGATATCAGAATCAGCAAGCTATACCCCAGAAAATTATCGTTCTCTGTACGCAGAAATGCCTATATCACTCATTCATGCCATCTCCACATCAGACAATGTCTACGCCATTAAAACACACTTGTTTTTAGGCACAGATGCATTGAACAATGCACTAAAAGACTTTGGCATTGATCAGCATGAAACCAATGTTTCCATGGCATTAGGTACAACCCACTTTCCACTTATTGAATTAGCAACAATCTATAACACCTTCGCATCCGAAGGAATCTGGCAAAAACCAGCCTTCATCAAAAAAATTACAGACACATCTGGAAATATTCTTTATGAACACAAATCTAAACCAGCACGTCTTCTCAAAGAAGATGAAACCCTTGTCCTTACTTCACTATTAAGAGCCCCTTTCGATATTAAAAATGTACATGTAGCAGGGCCTTCTTTATTAGGGTATGAACCTTATACAACAGTCGCAGCTAAATCAGGATCCAGTGACTGGGATTCCCTCATTGTTGGATATAACCCTCAAATGACCCTTGCCCTATGGAATGGCTATGATGAAAATCAAGCACTGACCACAAATGAAGAACGTAAAATCTCAAGAGCTATCTTCAAAGGTGTATTTAACACAGTCTATCCCAAAGAGAAAACAGGTCCATGGTATCTTCCAACAGACAACATCATCATACAGAAAGTCAATCCCATTACAGGACAGCTCGACAACAATGGTTCTTTCTACTGGTATTTGAAATCTTAGTCTTTTCATTCACCTAAAATCCGGTATAATATGACCGGTGATGAATATGATTAAACTTATAGCACTTGATTTAGACGGTACTTTATTAACTTCAGACAAGAAGATTTCAGATAAAACAAGAGAATCTCTAATTGAATTACAGCGTCAGGGCATTAAACTCATTCTTGCTTCAGGAAGACCAACTCCCGGACTTTTCAGTGAAGCCAGAAAACTTTTGATGCATGAATTCTCAGGTTATCTTCTTTCATACAACGGTGCAGCTTTGCATGTCTATGACAGCATGGAAACTCTCCATTCTCAAACACTTTCTTTACAGCAAGCCCACCGTATTATCGACCACAGCAGAAAATATCCTCAAATGACAATGATGACTTATAATTCTCATACTCTGTTATGTGAAAAAGTCACTGCTTATCGTGTTCTTCAAGAGGCAAAGATGTGCCGTATTGCCATTCAGCAAGTTGAAGATATGCATAAAGCCATTGACTTTGAGCCATTCAAGTTCCTTTTCGCAATTGAACCTTCTCAAATGGCTCAGCTTGAAGAAGAATTTAAAGCCCCTTTCAAAGATGAACTCAGTATGGTTCTGTCCACTCCATATTATATGGAAGTCATGAACCAGGACATCTCAAAGGGAAAAACACTCCATAAACTGCTTGATATCCTTCATTTAAAACCAGAACATCTTATGGCTTTTGGTGATGGACAAAATGATTTGCAGATGTTAAAAATGGCAGGAACATCCATTTGTATGGGAAATGGTGATCCATTATGTAAAGAAGCAGCTACTTTCGTTACAAAAAACAACGATGAAGATGGTATCCCATACGCTATTGAACACTTCAGAAAAGAAGGCATTCTGCCATCATCTCAACAATAATCCTATCAAAACAACAGGAGGACAAATTGTCCTCCTGTTTTCTATTCAGAAAGTGAAATATCTCCACTGCCTGTTTTAATCACTACTTGTGTGCTGCCATCACCCCAGCTAAAACCACTTCCTGAATGATAGCTGACACCTTCAAAATCAATATCAACATCTCCAGAACCTGTTTCAGTGATTCCCTGCATACCTCTGCAGCCTTTAATTTTAACTTCTACATCTCCACTTGCTGTATGAATCATCACTGCTTCTGGATTTGTGCAGCTGATTTCAACATCTCCACTTGAAGAAGAAACCTTCAAATGCTTCACTTCACCCTCGACTTCAATATCTCCGCTTGTTGAAGACAATGTCATGGATTCACTTTCTTCTGTTTCCACTTCAATTTCACCACTTGTACTCTTAATATTGATTTCTTCAGCTTCATCCACACTTACATCTATATCTCCACTCGTACTATTTAATATCAGCTGACCTAATTCAGAGCACTTGACATCAATATCACCAGACTGTGTTTTAATCCACAAATCACCTTCAATATCTTCAACAGTAACATCACCACTTCGTGCATGCAGCTTAAACACTTCTGCCTCGACATCTTCAACATCAATATCTCCAGAACCTGTTTCAATACGTACTTCTTCTAATTCGTCAACAAGATTCAGTACGAAATGCACATGAGATGCCATGATCCCAAAGTGTGATTTTTCTTTAGGCAGCACTTCAAGCATCAGACGTCCTCTACTTACAGTTTCAATCACCTGATAATTGTGTATATTCATTTTTGCCCAATTATCCATCAAGTTCCATGAAATTTCATCAGACCCGCCAGACACTTCTATATCTACAGAGTCTGCCTTGACAAGCACTTTTCTGATCTCATTAATTTCTGTTTCTTCAACAATTTCAGGAAGCTGTTTCTTCGCATACTCTTTCTTCATTTCTTCAATCCACTCACTGATATCTCCCAAAGACTCTGCTACTTCTTCCTCTGTTTTACCAGCATCAGCCCCCTGCTCAAAATGTTCTTCAAAATCACAAAGAATATCATTCACAAATTCTTCATCACATTCCTTCAACATTTCTCTGACATGATTTAAATATTCCTGTTTTTTCATATGTCCTCCTATTTCAACAATTCATCCACTGTTGTGATAAACTGTTCCCATTCTTTTTTCAATTCATGATAATGAGTTCTTCCAGCTTCACTGATGCGATAATATTTACGTGCAGGACCTCCCTGAGATTCCACAAGATACGTCTCAAAATATCCTTCATCTTTCAAACGCTTCAAAATCAGATACAGCGTTCCAGTCGCAATCGTCATCTTCTGAGAAATTGCCTCCGTCAGTTCATATCCATATTTGTCACCCTTATCAAGCTGTGCCAGCACACAAAGTTCAAGCACACCCTTTTTAAACTGTGCATTCATCTTTTCACCTCGCATCTTTATTTTATCACTAGCTATTCTGCATTACAATATAGTATTTAATAAAATATTAAAAACCCCTCAAGGGGGGGCAGTATTGCATATTCTAAAATTCTAAAATATCATATTGATGTACCTGGACCTCCTTTCAGGCAAAGGAGGTGAAAGCCATGGAGGTATTGTTTTCAATAATAATATCTGTCATAGCAGGTGTAATCGAATATTTTATCTGCAAGTGGCTCGACAGAGAAGACTAGGTACGAGCACAGAAAAGGGAGTGCGGCAACACTCCCTTTTCTTAAGCCATGGATTGTTTTCAATATATCCACTTATAGTATATGTCATTTTCATGTTTTGTCAAACATGTGTCATCAATGATTATTATCCATTGACACATGCATCCTACAATTGTAAGATAAACATATACTACAGTTGTAGGAGGTATATGATGAAACTTACAGAAGCAGAATGGACAGTTATGTCTGTCTTATGGAAAAACGAAAGATTTGCATTAAAAGAAATCACTGATCAATTATATGAAATCAATCAGTGGAACAAAAATACAGTCTTTACTTATCTAACAAGAATGGAACATAAAGGACTGGTAGAGATAGATCGAAGTCATTCAAAACCTTACAGTGCAAAAGTCACAAAAGAACAATGCGCCAAGGAAGAACGTGAAGACCTTTTAAATAAAGTGTATCAAGGTTCTGCCGGAGATCTTATTGCTGCATTTCTAAAGGAAAGTCCAATCAGTTTAAGTGAAGTAGAACGACTTCGTAAAATACTTGATGAAATGGAGGTATAGATATGACCAACATATGGGCATTTCTTTTACAAACCCTTACCGTAACACTAACTGCAGGTGTTCTTCTTGTTGTAAAGGCTATTTTTCAAGATAAACTATCACCAAGATGGCAATATGGTGCATGGTCAGTCCTTGTACTTCGTCTTTTTATTCCGGTTTCTTTGAATACATATTTTATTGTGCCCCTTTCTTTATGGATTGAACAATTTAAAGCTATGATTGAACAGATGCTTTCTTCAACATATACTTCTGTCTATGAACCTTTGAAGATGAAGCATTCATTCCCTGTCATGACTCAACTTCCTACTAGTATTACAGATTTTCTATTTGTCATATATGCTATAGGAATATTGTTTTTTCTAGCAAAATACATCATTGCTTACACTCAACTCAAGCATCTTCTTAAACAAGGGACTCCTGTCTCAGAAAAACTTGAATATGAAATTGAACTTCTTTCAAAAGAATTGCATGTTAAGCCATGCAGAGCAATTGTATTAAATGGTATTCAAAGTGCATTCATAACTGGTTGCATTCATCCTGTTTTGGTTCTGCCAGAAGCAGAATTTATCGACAGAAAAATCCTGATGCATGAGCTGATGCACATGAAATATCATGATGCCTTACAAAATATCTTCTGGTGTCTGATGCGCGCTCTTCACTGGTGCAATCCATTCATGCATCTTGTCTTTGATCGCATTAGTAATGATATGGAATCTCTTTGTGATCAAAGAGTACTGGAGTGCTTAGAAGGTGAAGATCTCCGTGAATATGGTCTCATTCTTCTTAAAATGGCTAACGACAAATATGCTCGCGCAGTTGGAACATCCTCCATCTCTAATGGTGGCAAAAACATCGCTAAACGCATCGAAGCGATTGCTCGTTTTAAAAAATATCCAAAAGGGATGGCTTTAGTTTCAATCTGCATTCTATGTCTTTTAAGCAGTATGCTGATAAAGGGAAATGCCTATGAAGTTTCATATGATACCTATTCTCCTGCAAATTCCTTTGAATTTGAACAGGCAATGGCTTTGACAAGACTCCATCGATGTACAACTCTTGCAGGTGCAATTGATACATACGCCAAAAGTCTTATTTTAGAAAATGGTCTTTATCTGGCCACTGCATCACCACTAAGTCAGCAGGAAACAATCTATCGACAAATCACTGAAGGACAGTCCTATTCACAGTTTAAAGCCAGCAATTTACTGAAAGAAATCCCCTACAATTCTTCCTACTGCGTTTATAATTTGACTAAAATTTCAGACTCGCTCTATCAAGCTGCTTTGCTGATTGGTAAAGGTTATTCTTCCGATGAGACAGATAAAATTTTCCTACAGAACATTTCCATTTTGAAGGAAGATGATTGGATTGTTATCCCAGATGGAAATCCAATACTCCTGGATGGTGGATTCTATGATTTTGAAGTCATAGCTAATGAAGAAATTGGAGAAGTTCTGAAGTTACAAATGACAGGTGAATATGGAACAGTCACAATACGAACAATGATCTATCATGAAGTAACAAACACTAGTTCAGACAAGGGAATCACATTTTATAATCATGAAACTCGTTCATTAAAGACTGATGCTAAATTCGATTACATAAACACACGATCTCTCATTGATTATGATTATTCAGAGATTGTTCATCTAAGAGCACCTGAACATCATGTTCAAATTCAAACCTGCATGGTTACTTCCAAGGATGAACAACCTTCATATTATCTATTACCTAATTCCGACTATTCCAGCAGAGGGTCTGGCAATCAAACAACTGTAACAGCCAGCTTAAAATACATCCATGACCATCATTTACGAAGTTCAGGAGGATCAAGTTATTCTGCAAAAATGAAAAAACAGCCTTTTGAAGACTGTTATGGTTTTTATGTACGTATTCTATGGGATGGGGAAATCGTTGAAGAACTGTTCCTTGAAAGAGGTGCTCAATGAACAATAAAATTTTAGCGCAAGCCCTTAACAAAATCGCCAAAGCTTATCTCTTTATTTACTTGAATTTCAACCTCAATTTTGGTTCAGTTTCCATCAACTTTATTCCAAGCTGGCTAGGATATTTGTGGATTCATCAAACTATACAAACACTCAAGGAAAAACAGAAAACATTAACCCTTTTAGAACCATTATGTTTTGCACTGATGATTTATCATGGGATTGACTGGTGTTTAAATATTCTAGGACTCTCTTTTCACAGTGATATCATCAGTTTATTCTCAGAGATTATCAGTTTATATTTTCACTTTCAGTTTCTTACAGATTTGGCAGAAATCACTGCTTCCTATGAGTGTCCAAGTACTCAAAAACTCCTGCAGTTACGAACTATACGAACAGTTCTTTTGACAATACCTGCTCTACCTCTTCCATGGAAGCAAATCACATGGTCAATTATCCTTATAGTACTCATTTATATAATTGTCATAGTCGCAACATGCAGCACATTGTTTACACTAGAAAACGAGTTGAAAGAAAAAGAAGTTCTTTATTGAACTTCTTTTTTCAATTTATTTTTTCATGATGGCTTCAATTTCTTCAACTGTCTTTGGTGTGCAGCTTAAGTTGATGCAGCCATCTTCTGTTACTAACAAATCGTCTTCAATACGGATACCAATGCCTTCAGATGAGATGTACAGACCTGGTTCATTGGTAATCACATGACCTGGTGCCAGTACACTTTCCCAAAGTGTTACATCATGAGTATCTAAACCCAAATGATGAGATACACTATGGAAATAATATTCTGATACAGGTTCTTTTAAGCCTAATTCTGGCAGTTTTTCCTTATAGTAGTTAACGACCAGCTGATTGAGCTGACGCAGTGTCAGTCCTGGCTTGCAGTTATCTTCTACCAGTTTCTGTGCACCCAGTACACATTCATAGATTTCTTTCTGACGTTCAGTAAACTTGCCATTGACTGGGAAAGTACGGCTGATATCTGCACAGTAATAAGAATTAGAGGCCCCTAAGTCACACAAAAACAGTTCACCATCTTTGCAGAAATCCGTATTCGATCCATAATGCAGCACAGTTGCATTTTTACCACTAGCTGCAATCGTAGAGAATGCATTGTGCTTGCAGCCATGCTTCATCAGTTCCAGATTAAATACGCCTTCCATTTCCATTTCACGCTTGCCATCACCAATATTTCTCATCATTGCCTTAACACCTTCTGCAGTAATTTCATTGGCTTTGACAATATGTGCTACTTCAGTTGCATCCTTGACCATACGCATACCTGTCAACATTGGATAGATATCTCTGATTGTCCATGTAGGATATTTTCTCTGAACCATTTCCGCAAATTTCAATGCTTCAGATGACATCTGATCCGCATTGTATCTCCATGCATCGACATAGACACTAAATTCTGGAAGTGTACGTTTCCAATTGTAAAGTGAAGCTACTGCGCTTTCAAAATCACCATAGTCACGCACTGCATCTACACCAGAAATCTTTTGTGCTTCTTCTGCACTCATTCTACCTCCTACCCATCTTGCCATCAGCGGATCAAAAGGCTGGATAAACAATGTAGAGGATACCGCTCCATTGTGCTTAGAGATATGCAGAATCATATCTTCTCTATCTAATCCTGTCAGATAGTAAAAGTTTCTATCGACACTAAATGGGTATCCTTCATCGGCAGATTTCATGATTCCCCTGCCCGAAAAAATAAATACGGAACATTCATCCACAACTTGTTCCATCAGTTTTAAACGACGCTGTTTGTACATACAATCCTCTTTCTAATCCAATTCTTTTGGATAATACATTTTGTAGTCTTTTTTATCTTCTGCATTTAAAAGTGCAGATACAATCACTGAACATTTTGATAGTTCACGCACTTCTTTATCAGGACATAACACATAAATAAAATCTTCTTTATTTTTATGATACGGTACATACGGCTGTTGTGAAGCTGTATCCTGAAGCAAATAATATCGCGGATCTAGACCTGCTTCTTCTACTTTTCTTTGCATATAGGCTACATCTTCAATCGATGTTACATCACGATATTCAAACAGGTGACGATTCACCAGACGCTGTGCCAAATCTGCAAGGATTGGATCATCACAGTTCATAAACTGTCCAATCCCAAAATTACAGCAGGATTCATCCAGACGATAATGATCTTCCAATGAGATTTCTTTTCCTGTCATAAATGAATCTATGGGTTCAAAAATAGATGGATGTCCATTCTCTAACAGTTCACGATAGCGTCTGAACATCGCATGCAAAATCGCTTCATGCGAGCGTGCCGTTGGATGGTAATACACCTGCCAATACATGTGATAGCGAGCCATAATATAATCCTCTACTGAGTGGATCCCGCTTTCCTTAACTGCAAACTTATCATCATGAATCTGAATCGTACGCAAAATACGTGCAATATCAAATTCACCATATGTCGTTCCTGTATTGTAAGCATCGCGCAGTAAATAATCCATTCTATCTGCATCCAATTGACCACTCACTAACTGAGAAAGCACTTTATTTGGATGTGTCTTGTCAATGACAGAAGCTACATCCTGTGCCAATCCTGGTGATGCTGCAGCTAAGATGCGATGAATTTCACTATCTTCCAAAATAATACGACGTGTAATCTCTTCATGGGATACACCCGTAACCGCCTCAAAAGAATGAGAATATGGACCATGTCCCAAATCATGAAGCAGTCCCGCCAGCATAACCGTGAGTCGGTCATATTCACTTAGTGCATCATGAATCATACGATTTTCACTCACCAGCTGACGCACAATTTCATAAACACCTAAAGAATGTGAGAAGCGGCTATGCTCTGCCGTATGGTAGACTACAAACGCTCCACCTAACTGACGAATTCTTCTCAGGCGCTGAAGTTCACGCGCATTGATACAATCCCAAATGATTTTATATTCTACTTTTACATATGAATGAATTGGATCACGAAAGACTTTGATTTCATCTAGTTTTTCAAACAAGAGACATCCCTCCTCACACATCTATTATACATGATTTCATTTCTCACGGATGCGTATTTCATCATCATTTTCAAGATGACCACAAATCAGTGAAGAAAGCGGATCATGTTTTTTCATGTTCTGATGAATCATGTGCGCATCATAATTGGCATAACAATACCTGCACCCATGTGCACACAAATTATAAGCTCCTAAATCTACCGTCGCAATGCATTCACATTCCTTACGCTGACCACGTTTATGTTTCAACATTTTCCCAGTCAGAAGATAGGCTATTTCTTCACTGAAACAAGGAAGATTATCAATGTTATAGGCTGTTAAATCTACCTGTTCAGCACACGTCTGTATCTTCATACCTGCTTTTTTCGCAGAAAGCGCAAAGGATGCTGACAGTTCATGAATTTCTTGTAAAGAAGGTGTACGATACTGATATTTTCTTTGATTCATAAGTGTATTCTTTTTTAAATCCAGAAAGCTAATAATGATTGTTTCCACATATCCATTTAACTGTTCACACATTCTTTTAAACATCATCTGATGATACCGAACAGAATATTCAGGACTAATCAATATTGGATCATAACGCACAATCACTTTGTCTTTTCCTAGTTTATCAGACAACTCTTTGATGGCTTCAATAATCAGTTTCTTATCTACAACTGAAGGTTCCATGTTTTGTTTATATGGAGTTAATGTCACATAAAATAAGATGGGCCATGGTATTTCATCCAGTACGCCCAATGCAGGAATTGGATTTTTTGTACAAAAGATAATTCCATCCACATGTTCATGATCAAGAGGTATACGATGCACAATCTTAGGATAAAATGGATTTCTAACATCTGCATAGCCTGCTTTAATTCGATTCATCAGCCAAGGCATGAAATATCCGCAGATATCACATCGTCCACTTGCGTTTAAAATCATGACATCACCTCCTGTGTTTCAATTATACCATAGAAAAAGGAACGATTTCTCGTTCCTTACTCAAACACAAACTGTTCAGTCAGCAGAATTACTTCACTGCGCACTCTTTCTTTTAATGCTTCATCTTCTGGATGTTTCAGCACTTCAGAAATCCATTTCGCAATTTGTACAAACTCTTTTTCTTTATAACCTTTAGTTGTCATTGCAGCAGTTCCTAAGCGGATACCTGATGTAACCATTGGACGTTCTGTATCAAATGGAATCGCATTTTTATTACATGTGATATTGACTTCATCCAAAAGCTTTTCAGCTTCTTTTCCACTCATGCCAATGCTGCCTTTGACATCCACCATCAACAGATGGTTATCTGTACCCCCTGCAACCAGTCTAAATCCCTGTGCCTGCAGTTCATCTGCCATTGCCTTGCAGTTTTTGATGATTTGAGCTGCATATTCCTTAAATTCTGGCTGAAGCGCTTCATGGAAACAAACGGCCTTTGCTGCAATGATATGCATTAATGGACCACCCTGCATCCCTGGAAAAATGCACTTATCCAAAGCTTTCGCGTACTTTTCCTTACAAAGAACAGCACCGCCTCGAGGCCCTCTGAGTGTTTTATGCGTTGTCGTTGTGACAAAATCTGCAACTTCACATGGATTTGGATGCAGACCTGCCGCAACCAATCCTGCAATGTGAGCCATATCCACCATCAGATAGGCTCCCACTTCATCCGCAATTTCTCTAAACTTCTTAAAATCAATGATACGGCTATAGGCACTTGCCCCTGCCACAATCAGTTTAGGCTTCACTTCAAGAGCACGCTGGCGAATTTCTTCATAATCCAGACACTCTGTTTCCTTATTGACACCATAGCTGTGAAATTCATAAAGCGTACCTGAGAAGTTCAGCGGATGACCATGTGTCAAATGTCCTCCAGCATTGAGATCCATTCCCAGCACTTTATCACCAGGCTTTAAAACTGTCAGATACACAGCCATATTTGCCTGTGAGCCAGCATGAGGCTGTACATTAGCATGTTCCGCATGAAACAGTTCACATAATCTTTCTTTTGCAAGATTTTCCGCACCATCAATCACATGACAGCCGCCATAATAACGTTTAGAGGGATAACCTTCTGCATATTTGTTGGTCAAAACTGATCCAGCAGCTTCACGTACATCTTTTGATACAAAGTTTTCTGAGGCAATCAATTCAATATTATGTCTTTGACGCAAAGCTTCCTGTTCTATAATTTCTTGAATTCTAATATCTTTCATAAAAATCCCCTATCGATGATGATCAATTTCAGTTACTTTTGCGATTCTGCGCAGATGACGTTCATCATTGGAAAAAGGAGTTTCCAGCCAAACTTTCGCAATTTCTAACATCAGCTCTTCAGAAATGACACGTCCGCCCATCGCCAGCATATTGGAATCATTATGTTCACGTGTTGCCTGTGCCGAAAATAAGTCAGAAACCAGTGCACAGCGCACACCTTCTACCTTATTTGCGACAATACTAACTCCAATACCCGTACCGCAAATCACAATACCACGGTCCACTTCTTTATTTCCAACTGCTTTTGCACAAGGATAAGCCATATCTGGATAATCCACAGAATCAGCGCTGTAGCATCCATAATCAGTGACTTCATATCCCTGCTTCAAAAGTACGCTCTTAAGTTTTTCCTTGTAGTCAAATCCACCGTGATCACACGCCATTGCAATTTTCATCATTTTTTAAGTACCTCCATGATTTCATTAAGTGAGATTGTTCCTTCTCGTAAAATTTTATATGGTTTTTCTGTTACATCCACAATAGTACTGGCAATCCCAGAACCACATGGACCATCTACAATTGCATCAATTCTGCCATCCAGCTGTTCCATCACTTCACTGTATGTTTTACAGCTTGGATGATCTGATAAATTCGCACTTGTCACCAGCATAGGTCCAGCACTTTCCAGCAAATCCAGTACAAATCGATGATCTGGAATACGTACCGCAATTGTACTTTTTCCATTTGTGACTGCATCGGGAACATGTTCCTTTTTATTCAGTACCAGTGTTAATGGTCCAGGCGTCAAATGCTTCACAATGCGATAAATATCTTCATCAACCCAGGCTACCTGCTGAAGCTGAAGTACATCACAAACCATCAGTGGAAACGGTTTGGATTCAGGTCTTCCCTTTGCCCACTTCATACGTGCAATTGCCTGTTCATCATCATAACGCACACCCACGCCATACACCGTATCTGTCGGAAATGCGACAACTTTTCCATCTTTGATGAAATTTACAACAGAAAACAGATCTTTTTGAGTGAAATCTTTTGTCATTTTTTCCACCTCTGTTTCTATTTTAGCAGAAACAATGGAAAATAACACACTTTTCTATTTCGTCAGAACTTCTAAAATCCAAGAAGTTGTTTCTATCTCTGGAACACACTCAATTCGATGAAAATCTCCTTCAATCTTACTCCCTTTTCCATCTCCCATTTTTATCATCAGTATCCCTGAGTGAAAATCCACTTCTGTTGACTGTGAAACCTTAAATTTTTCTAAACTTTGACGCACAATCACTGCACAATCTTTCTTTTTTACACCTTTTGTCAGTTCATGATAGACTTCCATGACTTCCTGAATAACTTCACTTTCATTAGCTTCATGAGAATCAAATATAATCTGATACTGAATATTTCCTTCTTCAACAGCACAAATATTGATAATTGTACTCATCCACAAAAACATCAGTACACAAACATTTATCTTTCTACGCATAATTTCACCTCATCATCAATATGCACATTTTTCCTTTTTTTATACGTAAGTGCTATAATAAGTTTGGTGATCTTATGAAACAAATCTACAATGACATAAAAAATGCATGCACAGACAAGACTAAAATTGTTGTCGTTTCTAAAAAAAGAAGTCTTGAAGAAATCATGGACTACTACAATGCTGGTGTTCGTGACTTTGGAGAAAATCGCGCTGATGATCTTATTAAAAAAGCTCAAGCACTTCCTAAAGATATACGCTGGCACTTTATTGGACATCTTCAAAGAAATAAAGTATCAAAAGTACTTCCTTACGTTTCTTTGATTCATTCTGTTGAATCTTTAGAATTATTAAAAGTTCTAGATAAAGAAGCACAGAAACTAAATCGTACTATTCCTGTACTTATTCAGTTCAATATCGCTGAAGAGTCCACAAAAACTGGCCGTTCTTTAGAAGAAGCATTCCTTTTTGTTAAAGAAGCTCTTTCTTATGAACATGTTGATGTTCAGGGCATTATGACAATGGGACCTCATGTAGAAGATAAGGATGAAATTGAAAAAGTGTTCCATCAGGCTTTTGAACTACTTCAAATGCTAGCTAACACATATGGTTCAGATCATTTCAATGAACTATCTATGGGAATGAGTTCAGACTGGCAGATTGCCTTAAAACAAGGTTCTACATTGCTTCGTATTGGTACAATTCTATTTGAAGATTAATTCTTGTAAGCTGTCCTTGATGACAGCTTTTCTTTTCTGTCTATTTCATAATATATTTTTTACATGATATAATGATTCCATTGAAAGAAGTGAATTTATGATTACCCTCAAATTGTCCAACTCTACCATGAGCGTACCAGAAAGAATTACTGTTTCACAGCTCGCTCAACAAATGAACCTTAAAAATGTTGTAGGCTGTATTTTGGATGGCAAAGTTCATGATTTAAATTATCAGATAAAAAAAGATGGTTCTTTTGAATGGATTATTGAAGATAGTCCAATTGGTTTATTGATGAAAGAACGTACATTAGTCTTTTTGTTTATCACTGCAGCTAAGCGACTTTTTAATATGGATGTACGTGTTCGACATACTCTTGCATCAGGACTATATATCACTCCTGTTGACAATTGTGTCATCACAAATTCCCAAATCTCAATGATTCAAGATAAAATGAATCAAATGATTTTAGACTGTACTCCGATTTCACGTCGTGTTGTTTTAAAAGAAGAGGCTATCAAGCGCTTTGATCAATTAGGCAGAAAAGATTTAGCCCGTTTGTTGTCACAGCGCACATCTTTGACTTCCAGTATTTATACCTGTGAAGGTGTAGAAGATTATTTCTATGGTGTCATGGCAACGCATGCAGGAATGATTAAAAAATTTACACTTCTCCCTTATCAGAACGGTGTCTGGCTGAGTTTAAAAGATGAATTAGTGGATCAGCCTAAATTATTCAGTGTCTTTGAACGCTTTGAAGCTAGAGGTCTACAAATAGGCATTACCAATGCATCAGATGTCAATGACATCATTGCACAGGGTAAACTTGATGAATTGATTCAGCTCAATGAACAGCGTGTTGATCAGGATTTAAGTGATATTGCACAGAAAATTCATCAAAAGAAAAACGTTAAAGTCATTCTCATAGCTGGGCCAAGTTCTGCAGGAAAGACAACATCATCAAAACGTCTAGCTGAAAAGCTAACAGAATTAGGCCATCACCCAATGACTTTATCTATGGATGATTTCTTTAAAAATCGTGTAGACAGTCCTCGTCTTCCAGATGGAAGCTATGACTACGAAAACATTGAATGTCTCGACTTAAATCTTTTCAACAATACAATGAAAGCACTATTAAATCATGAAGCCGTAAAAATGCCTATCTATGAATTCTCTAAAGGCGAAAAAATCTGGCCTCATCCACCAGTTACTTTAAGTGAAGATGATATTTTAATCATCGAAGGAATTCATGCACTAAATCCACGTTCTTCTGAGCTTATTTCTGAAAATCAGAAAATCAAGATCTATATCAATGCACTTACTCATCTGAATTTTGATGAGCACAATCGTATCCCTACTTCAGATTATCGTCTGATACGCAGAATGATCCGCGATCATCAATTCAGAGGACGTGATGTTGCTACAACGATAGAAGGATGGCATAAAGTCAGAGATGGCGAAGACATGTACATTTATCCATATCAGGAAGAAGCAGATATTATTTTCAATACTTCCATGGATTATGAACTATCTGTCATCAAAAGCCGTTTAATGCCTCTATTAAATCAAGTATCTATCGATCATCCTCAATACATTGAAGTCAATCGCATCCGCAAACTATTAGACTATTTTGTGGATGGAGACCCTAATTTAGTACCAGCTTATTCTATCCTCAAGGAATTTCTAGGAGGAAGCATCTATCAATAAAGGACCTTTAAAAAGGTCCTTATTTAATCAGATGGAAATTTTCCTGTCTTCCTGCAAGGAAGTGAACTTCATCATTGGTAAACAATACATCAGTTTCCAATCCTAAACTAAATGAAGTGTTCCATTCCTTAATATCCACCGTACAATTCAATTCCAAAGAATAGACAGTATCATTATACATTGGATAATCCCCCTGTACAGGTACACCCTGCTGCATATCCCACAAACCAATTGTAGGACCCGCACCATGACCATGATATCCAATTGGATGAGTATACAGACTTGGCTTCAACCCTTCCGCAATCGCCTGTTGGCGAGACATCTTCAAAATTTCATTACCAGTACGTCCTTCTTTATAATTCGACACAACGATTTCCTGAAAACGATTCACTTCACGAAGCGCCTTCTTCAAATAATCAGGGGCATCTGTCTCACCCATCTTCAATACATAGGCATTTTCCTGTGTATCTGTACATAAATTCAAATATTTCAAACCAACATCACAATGCAGAATATCACCAGGCATAATCACTGTTTCACCATAAACAGAACCCACACCCGCACGTCGAACGGAGACTTCAAAGTCAAACCAAGGAGTCAGACCCAAATCAATGACTTTCTGAATCATGAAGTATTTTACATCTTCATTGGTTGTTACACCAGGATGTACAACTCTAGATGAGAATGCTTCCGCAATCATTGCATGAGCAATCTGCATAATTCCTGTATAAGCTGCCATTTCTCTTTCAGTGCGTGTTTCCAGCCAGCCAATGCACAGATGTTCAGCGCTCACAACTCGATCATGATACTTTTCATCCAATGCATCCATAATCTGTGTATACAATGCATGAGTCAAACCATCCCCAAAGGCATATGTATCTGAGTAGTTCAAGCCAATCTTTGCTGGATCTAGTTCACGTACAATACGAGCCAGACATTCAAACTGTGTTTCAGGTGGATAAGGTGCATTAGGGTCTTGCCACAAAGAATCCTTCTGATTTGTCCAGACACTTTCATAATAGCCATCCAATCCAACATTCGGACGAGTCAGTGCCATTCTTTTCACTTTACCATCTTTATTCAAATGAAAAGCAAGAATTGTTGTACGGCGTGCAGTCATCATGGCTGCAGGAACCATGGAAGTCAGCACAGGATCCTCATTGTATTCCTTACATGCCACAACCCACAAATCAATGCCGCAGCGCTTCATAATCTTTGGCAGAACTGTTTCAAAACGTTCTTCCAGCCAGCTGTTGCGAATCTTTTCCTGTTCTCTGTAAGGCAGAATCTTCTTTCTCAAGTCCTCCGCACTTACTGTATTCTGTACTAGAAATGCTTCTTTAGAAACCATGATTACTCCTCCTTAACAAAACAATTGAAAAAATGTAAATTTTCTCTCTGTTTTTCATAATTTTCATTTCTCTTGTTGTATAATAAACCCATACGTTACGTAGGAGTCAAGGAATCATGAAACATAAGAATGAATTAACAGTAAATGAATTCGCAAAAATATGCAACACCACCATAAGAACCATTAATCACTATCAAGACTTAGGTCTGATTCAACCCTCAAAAGTTCTCGATAATGGATATCGCATCTTTACAATTCATCAGGTTGATCAGATTTCATCGATTATGCTGTATAAAGATTATGGTTTCTCTTTAAAACAAATCAAAGAGATGATGGTTCGTACTGATTTAAATTCTCAGATTCATCATCTTCAAATTCAAAAAGAAATAATTGAGAATCAAAAAAGAATGCTGCTTCAAAAAGAAGAACGCATCCATTATACACTCGCTGAAGTTCAAAAAGCCTCTGAACATTCAAACATTTTCTTAACAAATCTAGAAGAACAGCATATCACTATTACACTCATTTCCACTGAACTGGACCGTCACTATATCAATTATCTGTCAGATGGATTTCGCAGTGGATGTGTTATTGACCCAGTACAGAAAAAAACGATTGCATTTTATCATACTGAATCTGATGGTGAATCCACCCTTTCTGGTAAATGTCTTTGTGTTTATATGACATCCCAAAACTTTGAAACTGACAAAGTGCTGCAGATTTTTGAAGAAGCCTCAAAACTTTATCAGATACCTCTTTCAAGGATTTATGCAGAAATCATACTGGAAACCAACAGCTTCTATCTTTTTAAATATTTTATGATGATATCATGACAAAGGACTCCAATGATTTGGAGTCCCTGTTTTTTATCCTTCAGTTTTCTTTCTTGGTTTTGAAGTCTTTTTAGGTTTTTCTTCGCCTTTAGTTTTTACCTTTCTAGGACGTCCAGGTTTTCTTTTTGGCTTATCTTCAACTGGAACTATTTCTTCTAAAACCACTGCAGTACGCGCAGGCAGATACAGTTCTACATAATACTGTCCCTCAAACTGTTTTGCAGGATAAACCATGTGATGGACAAGACTATTGCCACCATAGCAATGATCATCACTCGACATAATCAATTTATAGTCATGATTAGAAGTTACAGGAACAAGCACATTGGTTAAAGACTCAGATGTATGGAAGTTAAAGCCAAACATCAAACCCTTGCGAGTAAACACAATCGTCTTTTCTGGTTCTTTCAAAAGTCTCAAATCACCCATTCTCTGTTCAAACATGTTCTTTTCCTTAATCAGATGCACAACATCACGATCAAAATCACCTAGCCACTGATACTTCAGAAAACCATTGTCTAGCAAGCTCCACTGACGACGACAGTAATGGAAACTCCAGCCATTTCCTTCACGAGGGAAGTCAATCCATTCCGGATGTCCAAATTCATTCCCCATGAAGTTCAAATAACCTTCTCCGCCGCCTGCCATCGTAAACAAACGAATCATCTTATGCAGTGCAATCGCTCGGTCAATCACAGGGTTATGAGTGCTCTTATCCATGTCTGTGTACATTGCCGCATCTGCTAGACGGAAAATCATTGTCTTATCTCCCACTAGAGCCTGGTCATGAGATTCAACATAAGCCACAGTGTTTTCACCAGGACGTCTTAAACACATATCGCCCCACATCTTGCCAATTTCCCATTGTTCATCTGTTTTTTCTTTAACAGTTTTAATCCACATGTCAGGAAGTCCCATCGCCAGACGATAATTAAATCCAATACCACCATCTTCAATAGGAAGCGCCATTCCTGGCATACCTGACATATCTTCTGCAACTGTCACAGCATTTGGATTCACTTCATGAATCAGTTCATTTGCCAGCTGCAGATAAGTAATTGCTTCAGTATCTGTATTCAAAGAGAAATACTTATCATTTGAATTAAAGTCAGTACCCAAACCATGATCATGATAAAGCATAGATGTAACACCATCAAATCTAAAACCATCAAAATGATATTCAGTCATCCAGAACTTCAAATTCGATAATAAGAAATGAATCACTTCATCCTTACCATAATTAAAGCACTTTGTACCCCATGCAGGATGATCACCCTTAGGACCATCATGGAAGAACTGCCATGTCGTACCATCAAACATGTTGATTCCCTCTGCAGTATTCTTTACCGCATGAGAATGTACAACATCCAACAACACACGAATACCCAATTCATGTGCTTTATTCACAAGATATTTTAAATCTTCAGGTTTTCCAAACCAGCTAGAAGCTGCATAGAAACTAGATACCTGATATCCAAAACTTCCATAATATGGATGTTCCATAATAGCCATTAACTGAATTGTATTGTATCCAGCCTTCTTAATATGAGGCAATGTCAAATCCGCAAATTCGCGATAAGATCCAACTTTTCCCTCTTCCTGAGCCATACCTACATGAGCTTCATAAATCAAAAGCCCAGATTCACCCTTAAAGTTTGCATCTGTCCATTCAAACACTTTACGATCATCTACAACTTCAGCACACCAAGCCACAGTTTCTGCATCCTGTACAACACGGCGTGCATACAAAGGAATATGCTCTGTACGAGTCATGTTCGCATCCACAATCGTCTTGATTTTACAGCCATCCCACAATGTGTTTTCACCATCCAAAACCAGTTCCCAGATGCCGTTTTCCAAACGTGTCATTGGATGATCCAGCCAATGCCAGTTATTGAATTCACCAGTTAAATACAGCTGATATGCATTGGGTGCCCATTCACGATACACCCATCCAGTATCTGTACGATGAATTCCAAAATAATCATGAGCATTCGCAAAATCATTCAATGATCCCTTTTCACCCACTAAACGATTCTTCGCTTTGTGATACAAGTCCATACGCAAATCAATATCACCGGTAAAAGGTGCAAGCTGAGGATTTAGTTCTAATACTCGATACATAATCTCACCAAAACAGAGTCTTCTCTGTCCTTTCATCATTACTCTATCATGATAACATATTTCATCATAAAAAGCGAAAAGGATGTATTTGTTGTACATCCTAATCTATTGTTTCTAAATTTAGCATTGATAAAATAGAATCTATTGTTTCTCCTTCACAGAAGTATAACTGTCGATAATACTTCTCTTTTCTATATTCTTCATAGATTAAAAGTCCATTTTCAATCTCCGCAATCTCAAGACTATACCAAGAAACGTCTTCAAATTTCATAGATAAACATAAATCATGAGACAAACTATTTTGATACATCAGTGATATTTCATTTACTTCAAGTTCAGATAATTTATCTATAACCGTTTTATCAGTTTTGCATTGAACAATATCATCCACAGTGATTCCATCTGCCTCAATGATTCTAATCTCAACAAGATCACCGAAATTTGAAAAATCCAAGTTTCTAGAGTGATAGGCAAACGCAGTTTTTCCTGTCATCATAGACAATAAGAGAACAACCGCAACCAATACACCTATTCCAGAGTGCAGCTTGACAGGAGTCATGATTTCTTTTAAACGATAACGCATAGATTCAAAAGAGGAAGATAAACACGTTGTAAAACCTCGCTGGTCTGCATCTGAATTCAAAATCAACTCTGCATATACCTTACGTTCTGTCTGATCTGATTCCATTAAAATTGCAGCATCACAGCTTCTTTCCAAGTCTTCTGCACACTGTTTCATCGCACCCCACATCAAAGGATTAAACCAGCATAAGGCATTGCAGAAAGCAAAGAAAAACTTAGACAAATTATCATCTTTCTTCAAATGAACGAGTTCATGACGAAAGATTAAGCGGAGCTGATGCTCAGTATATTCTTTATGAGGAAGAAGAACACGTATGCTGCCTTTAAACAATCCAATCGTTAATGGAGTTGTTAAATTCTCACAAATTAGTAAACTATCCTGCTGCTTGATTTTTACTTCACTTTCTTTGAATTCTTCCTGCCAAATCTTAAATATCTTATCATCAAACACTTTTTTTGAATGTTTGAGTATCTTCTTTCTAAAATGTAAATGGGTCAGGATATACCAGCCCATAGTCACAAAAAAACCTAGTCCCCACACAATCATAAGTACAATCGCCCAATGATGATTCAGTGAAATCACGACATCAGGCTGAACTCTAAAATTTGGCTGAACATAAGCAACATACATCAGATTCGGTAAAATCCATAATGCAGCACATGCCTTCGCTGACAATTTCCTTTTAACCAAAGGAGCACAACAAATCAGAATTGCATAATACAAAGACAATTCAATAAACATCGGAAATAAGATGCCATACACATAATCAAAGAGAGTGAAGATTCCCATCATTGGCATCAAAATTCCAATAGCCGCCAGCATTGTAGGAATCATAACAGGATGATAGATTGAAGAAGAGTAGTCAACATACTGAACACTCTGTCCATTTTTCACTAATCGAAGATTTGTAGAATAAAACTTGATTATCAGTGCCAAAGCAACGAAAATATAAACCAAAACCAGAAAGACTCGATTCATATTCATAGTTCATCCCTTTTCAAAAGTTCTCTAAGCTCTTCCAGTTCCTCTTTCGTTAGTCCACTGTCCGCAAGTGCTGAAGCAAACGCTGATAAATTACCTCCACAAATCTTATCAATAAAACGACGGCTTTGAGAAGAAAGATACTCATGTTCACAGATTAATGGAGTATACACACTGCTTCTTCCCTGTTTCTCAATCTTAATAAATCCTTTTTCACTCAAACGACTCAAAAGTGTTAATAATGTCGTCAATGCTATTGGATGATCTTTATCCAGATGTATTTCCATATCACTTCTTTTTGCAGGACCATCACACTTCCATAAAGCCTGCATAATTTCCAGTTCACTGTCCGGCAATCTCTTTATCTTCATAATATCACCTCACTCTACAGATGTAGTATAACATATATTCTACAATTGTAGAATATATGTTTAAAAAAAGAAGATGATTTCTCATCTTCTAGTCATATTTCTTAACTTCTACTTCTTTTGTATCAAAATTAATGAAAATCTGATAAGCATTCTTATTTTCGTCATCATCCCAGATTTCCACAAATTTAGGTTCCACTTCAATTAAAATTTCAGTATCCACATGTGAATATGCATTGTAGCTCTGCCACAGATATTCTTGATACTTCTTTTCAAAGATACGTCCTGGCTCATCAATCACAAGCCCTGTATTTTTCGCAATACCTTCCAGCGAAACGCCATGAAAACACATCGCTACTTTGTTATTTTGAAGCATCTGCTGTGTCTTTCTAAAGTTTTTATCTGTTTTAAAATAAATACGATCATGATAGAAAATACAGCTCACATTACGAATCATTGGATAGTCGTCTACTGAACTAGCTAGTGCCATGATCTTATAATTCCCTAATTTCTTCCAAAGAATTTCTACTGCCTGTTTAAATTCCATAACTAACCTCCTAGATAATTCCCTGCAGTGCCAGAATCACACCAACAATACTAATCACGACAAACACTCCCAGCATCAGCATTGCCTTATTGCTGGTAGACTTGCTACCTGATTCAACCATCTTAAATCTTCTTAACACATTCACAATTGGTTTATACAGCACTAATGTAATCCCAGCATTCAATCCATATTTCATCAGATTAAATGGAATAATACCAGGAATCATCATTGCCACAACAGCCTCACGAGGCATCTGATAATAGATTGGCGTTACAATGTAATTCCATAAAATCATAACCACAACAGTTACCACAACACCCGATATTAATCCAATGATTGCCCCGTTTTTTGTATGATTTCTGCGATACACCAATGCAGCAGTCCCCGCAAAAGCAACTGTAGAAATGACATTCATGATCACATCAATCAAGTTCCCTGGTCGAAAGAAAATCTCCAGTACAGACACGATACAGCTCATCAGCACGACTGTCATCGGTCCATAAATGAATCCTCCCACAACCATAATTACATCTTTTGGTTCATACTTCAGAAAAGAAACTGCAGGAACGATAGGAACATAAATCATGATTGCCAAGACTAGTGCCATCGCACACAGAATTCCCACTGTCGTCATCTTCTTCGTTGTCATAAAATCCCTCCTTAAACAAAGAAAAGTGTGCCTAAAATAAACTTCCAGGTACACTTCTGTTTAAAGGATAAACAAAACAGCCCTTCTTCCATCCAGACTATCACTGTTGCTATCGGAGTTTCACCGATTCGACCACACATGTGGCTCGCGGAGTATACCGCCAGTAGAGAATTACACTCAACCCTGAAGACTTATTTTATGCATCTATATTATAGTCACTTTTGCTTTTCTTGTAAATACTAGAGCCAGCCAAAGTGCTTGAGCGCCTTGACAATCCCATCATCTGTGCTGTCTGCAGTCACATAGTCTGCAATTTCTTTTAACTGATCACAGGCATTTCCCATCGCAATGCCAAATGCTGCCTCTTTCATCATCTTGCAGTCATTTATTCCATCTCCAAAAACCACGACATCTTTCTCATCGCCACCCAGCATCTTCACCATACGCTGAATACCTCGATACTTGTCATCACATTCAAAAATTGTAAAATCATACGTAGTCATCGGATACTGCCCTAATAAATTCACTTCAGGAATCTGAGCAATCTTTTCTGGATCTTTTTCCACAAATAAACGTCTCACATTCAATGTTTTCAAATGTTCATCAAATAATTCATCAATTTCTACTGTCATAAATGGCTGAGTATTCCCAACACGCTTTAAAAACTCTTCATCACGTGTATATCTTCGATCACTGTCATCAAAAGAAGCTGCGACACTCAATCCTAAACCATAGGCCTGTTTCACAATAGAACTCACCAAGTCCTGATCTAATCCATCATCCACAACCATTACATCATCAATTACAATACAGTTTCCACCTTCACAGATCATATTTTTAAATCCGTTCTCCTGAGCAAACTGCTTCGCTCTAAAATGAGCACGTCCTGATGCTAAAGCGCACACATGTCCCTTCTTCTCTAACTGTCGAATTGCATCAACAGAAGATTTGACAACTTCAAAGGTCTTAATGTCTGTCAAAGTTCCATCAATATCAAAAAAGAAAAACTTTCTATCCATGTTTATCACCACGAAAATTATAACAAAATAACAAAACAGGTACAATGTCCGGTTCATTTACCTATCATACTCTTAACACATTCACAATACAAATCACTAAAAACAACACAATTGTTGCAGCATTCTAAGATAGCCTAATGAACTATATCCAATAATCATCTGCTCAACAATACGGAGAATTCCCACCCGTACTCTTAAACAGAATTATGGAATTTATCAGACATATTACAACGAAACAAAAGAACTGTTCCAAAAAAGAACAGTTCCTAAATAAAAGATGATTACTGTAAATCAGTCACAAATGATGCATTCAGTGTATCTACAAATTCACTGATATGTACTGTACATCCAGACAAAACATCTTCATCCAGACTCTTGCCATTTTCATCAAGTGCAGCACCTGTAAATTCTGCAATTGTCTTTCCCGTCAAAGTATTTTCCAAATGTGCAATCTGCTTATACCATTCACCATTTGGTGCATAAGCTCCCATGCCATATGAATCGCCCTTTTCTTTCTTTGTAGCTGCTGCTTCCAAAGTCACTTTACCTTCACCATCAATCTTTGCAGTATTCTGCACTGTATCAAAGTTTGCATAGACAATCTTATCTTCTGCATCTGTTAAAGTGAAACCAAATGTAGTAACTACTTCTGCTGAACCTGTACCATCCACAACATCTTTGGAACTTACAGATGTATAAGAACCTGCATAAGCCTTTGAGACGTTTTCTACATCTGTCAGATTTTTATTTGCGTTATCCAAAGCTGCCAGCAGTTCATTAATACCTACTGTGCATCCAGATAAAATATCAGCCTCTACACTCTTGCCTGCATCATCTACAGAAAGAGTCACCATATCCGCAATTGTCTTTCCAACCATATAAGTTTCCAAAGAACCAATCTGCTTGTCCCATTCACCCTTTGGCGCATAAACACCCATGCCATAAGACTCACTCATTTCTTTCTTTGTAGCAGCTGCTTCCAAAGTAACCTTACCTTCACCATCAATCTTTGCAGTATTCTGTACTGTATCAAAATGAACATACTGAATGATTCCTTCAGCATCTACAACTACAGCAGCATATGTAGTCACTGCTACTGCAGAACCTGAGCCATCTACAACATCTTTGCTAGAAACCGTTGTAAAGCTTCCCACCCCAGCCTTCACAGTTACTGGTGTTTCATTAGTATCCTGATCAGGATTTGTACCGTTTTTAGAGCCACAGCCAGCCAAAACCAGCACAAGGATCAATAAAATGAATAACTTTTTCATATTCTTTCCTCCGGACTGTATTATTCTAATCTTTTTAATTCATCTCTTACATCTATTTATTTATACATTCATATGTATATTCCATACTTTTTCATACATATTTCTTTCCAAACCTTTCAGTTGACATATTCAGCTGATTTGTTTTAAAATACAGTTGAGGTGATAATATGAAACCACAGGTAACAAAACATCCTATTATTACAGATGATTTATGTATGATGATGCGTCAGTTTGAACTAAAGGCAATTGAATATGGAAGTGTATTAACCAATACAAATAAACCCTACGGTGAAGAATTCCGACACTTATATCGTTTGAATTATATTGCAGATGGTCATGTATTCTATACATGCTGTGGAAAAACAACACGTATTGAAGCCAATACTTTAGTCTATCTACCTCCAGAAAGTATCCTAGAAGTTGAAGAAGGCGGAGAAAATGTCGTTTTGTTTTTCATTAACTTTGAAGTAGGAAATTTAGCACTTCGTCAACAGTTTAATGATTTCATGTCCAAAACTTTCCCACAGTATCATGTTCATGACAAAAACAATCGCATTCGATCATTCTTTAACTTTATGTTTGATGAAGGCAATAAAAAAGAAATCGGATACTGCATGAGCATCCAGGGCGTGTTCTATAATATTATTATTTCCATGATTCGTCTTTCTTTCCTCTTCCATAATACCGATAAAGAAATTGAACGTGTTACAGGATCTATTGGATATTTTAATCAAGCTATTCATTATATCAATCAAAATATCAGTAAAAACATTAAAATCAGTGATATCGCCTCTGCAATAGGTATCAGTGAAATCTATCTATATAAGATATTTGTAAAACATGCAAAAAAATCCCCTCAGCAGCTTTTACTGGCCTATCGTATTCAGCTGGCTAAAAACTACCTGAGAAATCCGTCTCTATCCATTAAAACGATTTCAAATGAACTTGGTTTTTCAAATCCAAATCATTTCTCTACATTATTTAAAAAATCTATTGGCATGTCTCCTAAAGAATACAGATTAACAATCTTCGATGAAGAACCTGTACAGCTCATACAGGAGGAAACAGAAAAGTGTAGCTGTGAATCACAATAAAAGGTCCATCAGGACAATGTCATTAAGTTAAGATGACCAAAATTAAAGAGAAGGCTGATCAAATGGTGAGTTACCTTCTCTTTTTAATTTGGAGACAAGACTAAAACTGCAGTGCACACTGCAGCGTTTTGGTATATAATGAAATCGTTAATCGA
>JAFULN010000086.1 GCA_017473335.1 Erysipelotrichaceae bacterium | reverse complement strand
GGTAAAGAGTGAACTGAATGCACTGAAGGGCACTGCAAAATATGAATCTTTAGCTGATTTTGAAGAGGGTAAAGATTATTATGAAGCTCTTTATTACTACAAAACAGGTTCTTCTTTGTCTCCTTCTGAAATGATTGTGAAGGGAAAAGAACGCTTGACGACAGTCATTCAGAATTACATTCAGCTGATGTATAATGACAGTTCTTTGGCGAATCGTTATGGACGTGTTGATTTTGGGGATGAAGATCCTGAAGTGATTTTAAAGAATTATCAGGAAAAGCTGTTAAAAAGCTTCCCTGAAGGTCCAGAAGTGACTTATACAGCTGAATATCTTGATCCTAGCATTACCAATGATGCAACGATTGCCTATTATTTGATTCCACCGTTTGACTATATTACGGATAATGTGATTAAAATTAATCCGATGGCAACCAGCGGTGATTCTGTAACCCTATATTCGACTTTAGCTCATGAAGGTTTCCCTGGACACTGTTATCAGACGACTTATTATTATGCGACCAATCCGCATGCGATTCGTACAATTGTAGAAAATCTGGGTTATACTGAAGGCTATGCCATGTATGTTGAAATGTATAGTTTTGACTGGCTTTTAGAAAAAGATCCAACGCTTGCAAGATTCCTTAAGCTGGATACAGAAATGAATTATCTTTTACAGGCAATTATTGACATGGGTGTCAATTATGAAGGCTGGGGTAAAGAAGGAGTTCGTTCATTGTTAAGAGAATATGGATTGAATGATTCAGATGAATTGGTAGATAGTCTCTATAACTATGTAGTTCAAGATCCAGGCTTGCTGCTTCCATATGGTATTGGATTATTAGAAATGAATGGATTAAGAATGTATGCAGAAGGAATGATGGGGAAGGATTTTGATGAAGTTGACTATCATCGTGTTCTTCTAGAATCAGGTCCAATGTATTTTGATTTATTGAAAGAAAAAGTTGATAACTGGATCAAGTAGGATGTGATGCATCCTGCTTTTTCTTATGATAAAATAGGTACATAGAGGTGCTGTATGGCAAAAGTCATTGTGCGAAATGTATCAAAAAGCTATGAGAAGCATGTGCTTGGTCCATGCAGTTTTACTGTGGAAGAAGGGAATACTCTTTTGGTGATGGGACCTTCAGGAAGTGGTAAAAGTACTTTATTAAAGGCTTGTGCAGGCTTGTTGAAAGTTGAAGGAGAAATTCTTTTAGAAGATTCAAAGCGAGTATGTGTAGTGTTTGATGAATCAAAGTGTTTAAATCATTTATCTGTACAAGATAATATTTCACTTGGTATGAAAAAAGAAGGGTACAGTGAAGAGGAAATCAGACAAAGAGTATATGATGTGGCAGAACGTGTACATTTGAGTGAACACTTGTTGAAAAGACCTGATGAATGTTCACTAGGTCAGCGTCAGAGAATTGCACTAGCAAGAGCTTTAGTTCGTGATTTTGATATCTTGTTGATGGATGAACCTTTTACGGGACTGGATATTCTGCTTAGAAGACAGATGTTGTCATGGCTAAAACAGATGCAGAAAGAAAAAGGATTTACTTGTATGATGGTTACTCATGATCATCGCGATGCTAAGATTTTATCTGATCAGGTTCTGATTTTGAACGAAGGTCATGTTGAAATGCTGGATACTTACGAACAATGTTTAAATCATCCAGTCAATGAATTTGTGGGAGCTTTCTTAAAATGATAAGAAATATCATTCTTAGTGTTTGTCTTGTGCTGTTATGTAGTGGATGTACAAATCAGATGAATGAAGATAAAGCCTGGATTGAGAAAGAGATGATACTTAACAAAAGCAGGAATCAGAAAGGAATTCTCACCCTTCCAAAAGAGAAGAACACAGATGCAATTGTTGTGCTTTTGTCTGGAAGTGGACCAAACGATGCAGACTATACCATTGATGGAGTAGGCTTATATGCAGAACTGGCTCATGGTTTGGCAGAGTATGGTATCTCTTCGATTCGTATGGATAAGCGCAGTTATGTGTGTGATGAAGAAATCAAAAACATTCAGCAGGAAATCATCGATGATGCTTTACTGGTTTTAAAGAAAATGAAACATAAATATGATAGAGTCTATGTGCTGGGACATTCTTTGTCAGCTATTACTTTGCCTGTATTTCAGGCAGATGGACTAATTTCTCTGTCAGGCAGCATGCGTGAGGTAGAAGAAATCTATGCGCTTCAGTTAATGAAAAATGCAGATAAACAGGAACAGTTTCAGATTCAGGAAGAACTTAACATGATTCAAAGTCTTAAAGAAGATCGTGGATTTTGCTGGTTTGGCATAAAAGAAAGTTATTGGCTGTCTTTGGATGAACTGCATCTAAAAGATGCATGGTCACATCTAAATATACCGGTTTTAGCGATGCATGGCAGTGCGGATGATATCATTGAAGCTAAGGAGTTAAGTGGTTATCAGAAGCTTCTGAAAGAGAATGCAACATGTGTATTAATAGATGGTCTAGATCATTACTTAAGAGCTCCAGGAAGTTTACATCTGGATGATTCTGTCATACTTCAGATTGCATCATGGATTTTAAAAAGCAGTTAGTTTATAATAGAAAAAGAGGTGCTGCAGATGAAAAAAGTAATTTCAATTGTTGAAGATGAAAAAGATTTGAATGAGCTCGTCAAACGTTATCTGGAAAAAGAAGGATATGAAGTAAGAGCTTACCTGACCTATGATGATGCGGTTGTACACACAACAGATGATGATGTTCATTTGTGGATCTTGGATATTATGCTGGATGACAAGTCAGGTTTTGACTTGATTGAAGAAATCCGCACACGTAATCCAAACGTTCCAGTGATTTTCATGTCTGCACGTGATAAGGAATTTGACCGTATCATTGGACTTGAAAAGGGCAGTGATGACTATATTACAAAACCATTCTCTCCAAAAGAACTGATTTTGCGTGTCAATAATGTCATTCGTCGTACATATCGCGATGATTTGACACGTATTCAGATTGATGGATATGAAATTGATGAGAGTCAGAGAATTGTTTATGATCATGGCAAAGAAGTGGAACTGACAACGAAGGAATTTGATTTGATGATGCTTTTTGTAAAAAATAAAGGAACTGCCTTTTTACGTGAACAGATCCTAGAAAAAGTATGGGATGTTAATTACTTCGGTTCTGACCGTGTTGTGGATGATACACTGAGACGATTAAGAAAGAAAATGCCAAATCTAAGCATTCATACGATTTATGGCTATGGGTACCGTTTAGGATGATCAAACGATTAAGAATCTGGATTAAAGAACTGAATCTTTCACAGCAGCTATTGTCACTGGTTTTTGTGACGGTAACTGTTTTTGCGCTGTTTTTCTTTGTGTATTTGTCAGATACCATCAATTCATTTGTTGAAAGAGAAATGTTTAGTATTCTTCATCGTACTCAGGAAAGTGTTGTCAGTTATTATCAGAATTCAGATGATTTCAGTGATTTGTCCAAACTGACAGATTCCATCATTACCAACTTAATTGTTGATACAAGAGTTCAGGTCGCTGAAAATGCAGTTGTTGTCAATATGAAAGGCAGCTTTGTCTATGATGAACAGACTATCAAAGATATTATTGTAGATAGTTTGTTTTCGTACAAAGATCTTAAACAAAATAATGAACGCATTTATCAGAAAGATGATGTTTATGTCATGTATACATTAAAGCCAATCGGGGATCAGTATTTATGCATTTCATTGTTGAATGATAATTATCGAAATGAATATCGAAATACACTTTTGAACAGTGTTATTAACTTGTCATTTATTGTTGTTGGTGCATTGTTTGTCATGCTGATGGTATGGGTAACAACATTGATTCATCCATTGAATCAAATTAGAAATTACATTGAAAAGATTCGTAATGATGAAAAGGCAGAACTTCATATTGATCGACGTGATGAAATTGGTGAAGTTGCAGATGCACTAGTAGAGATGCAGACAGAATTGAAAGAACAGGCTCATATCAAAGATGAGATGATTCAAAATATTTCACATGACTTGAAAACTCCTATTGCAACTATTAAGTCCTATGCGGAAAGTATCAAAGATGGTATTTATCCGTATGACTCTTTGGAAAAGAGTGTTGATGTAATTATTGAACATGCGGAACGTTTGGAGAAGAAAGTGTACAGCCTGCTGGTTCTTAATAAAATGGGATATCTGCAGGATATTGCACCTGATGGCAAGACATTGGACATGGCAGATGTTATCAACAAAGTTATCTTGTCAATGCGTGTTGTTAAACAAGATATCAATATTACAACGGTACTGAATCCAGTGTATTTTCATGGTGAAGAAGAACCTTGGCGTATTGTGGTAGAAAATCTGTTAGATAATGCGATTCGTTATGCAAAATCTGAAATTGTGATTACACTTAATGAAGATGAGCTTGAAATTTCCAATGATGGCCCATTAATGAGTGAAGAGCGACTGAAGAAACTGTTTAGACCTTATGAAAAAGGAACAGATGGTAAATTTGGATTGGGTTTGAGTATTGTTTATCGAGTGGTGACAACATACAATTATAAGGTTGAAGCTGAAAATACTGACAATGGTGTATTGTTTAGAATTTATAGACTAAAAAACAATGAGCGTAAGCATTATCAGAAAAAAACAGTTGATAAGATAGAAAAGAAAAATAAAGAAGTGCAGTAAATGCACTTCTTTGAGTTAATGCACAAAAGTATATCCTTTATTGAGTGTTTCATCGATGAATTCATCTAAAATATTCATATTGGTACTAGATACTGCATGAAGAAGCAGGATTTCTCCTGGATGAAGATTTGTGACTAATTTGTTGAAAGCTTCTGCTTCAGTAGGCTGATCATTGACGTTGTAGTCATAGTAGGCATACGACCACATATAAGTTGTATATCCTAAATCCTTACATATTGCTAAAGTACGTTCAGAGAATTCACCTTTAGGAGGTCGAATTGCAGTCATGTTGTATTGAAAGTGTTCAATCATATAGTTATGCAAAGACATAATTTCTGTGATGAGATTTTCGGTAGATAGTTCAGGGAAGCTGTAATGGTGCCATGAATGATTACCAATAGTGTGACCTTCATCAATCATTCTTTGGACTAGATCTGCATTTTCACGTGCATATTGACTTGTGATAAAGAAGATTGCGTGAA
>JAFULN010000085.1 GCA_017473335.1 Erysipelotrichaceae bacterium | reverse complement strand
AAACATTACCTCTTTTCTTTTTTCACCCTTCTTTTCCCTAGGAGGTGTACATGGTAATTTCGCAAGTCTGTTGATTGCTTTTTTACCAAGAATGATGTGCGGATACCTTGCAGGAGTCATCTATCCCCTTTTTCAAAAGAATCTCAATTCTCATCTGCGTGCTGTTATCGCATCAATTCTTGGTTCTTTTTCAAATACTGTTTTAGTGATGTCTGGTGCAGCCGTTTTCTTTGCAGAAGCATATGCCAGTGCACAAGGCATTGCAGTATCATCATTAATCACATTTATTATTGGTGTCGTCTGTACAAATGGTGTTGCAGAATGTCTTGTAGCCGCACTCATCTGTCCAATCATTGTTAAAGCATTTCATAAAGTCATGCATTAAAAAAACCAGCCTAAGCTGGTTTTATTTTCATTAGCGAACCATGTAAGCTCCGCCATTGACACAGATAATCTGGCCATTGACATAGCGTGATGCATCACTTGCCAAGAAAACCATGACTGGAGCACAGTCTCTTTCAGCATCACCCATTGAACCATCAATTGGATATTTCATCTTCAGACCCTTCTTATGCATTTCAACGATTGCAGGATCAGCTGTAGCCAGCCAAGCTTCATACATTGGGGTCTTAATCGTTGGATTTACACAGTTTGTACGGATATTTGCTTCACAACCCCATTCAAATGCGATTGAGCGAACCCATCCCAGAACTGCAGATTTACTAGCTGCATATACAGCACCATTAGGCATACCAGAAAGTGCAGTGTCACTTGAATAATTGATAATTGATCCTTCAACCCCATACTTTTTGAACAATCTGTAAGCTTCCTGATTTGTCCAGATAGTCCCTTTTACATTGATATCCATCAGCCAGTTAATTTTGTCTTCTGTCCATTCAGAAGCAGCACAGTTGCCCTCTACTCCTGCAACGTTTGCCAAACAATCTAAACCACCCAGAATTTCATCAGCCTTCGCAAAGAAAGCAGCTACATCTTCCTTGTTTGCAATATTGCAGCGAATATAAGTCGCATGACCTGCAGCACCCATTGTATTTACAGATTCTTCTACAGCTTTACCACGTTCATCATTTGTACCACAGAATACAACCTGTGCACCTTCTTTAACATAAGCCTTTACTGTTGCAGCTCCAATTCCCTTTGTACCACCAGTCAGGATAATTTTCTTATTTTCTAATTGCATTTTCTTTTTCCTCCTCATTTTGATATAATTTCTTTTAAGAAATGCCTTACTTACTATAAATTATTTTTTTCACAAAGTAAACTCATGCATCCGAAAGTGAAACAAAACGAGGTGATTTGTCGCATGAAAAAGCTATCTGTTACATACAATGAAACCGTAAAAGAAGCAATAGCACTCGCTGTTTTAAAACATTTACAGACAAAAGCACTCAGTCAAATTTCAATCAGTGAAATTACACAAACAGCAGGCGTCAGTCGAAGTAGTTTTTATCGTAATTTTGACACAAAGGAACAGGCACTGAGCTACTATGTACAAAAATGCTACAAAGCTTACTTTCAACATGAAACAATCCAGCTTCAAACAGATCATCAATTTGATTTCAATCATTTTCTCTATCTTCGCTTTCGTTTTATCAAACAAAACCGTGATATGTTTACTACTCTAAGAAAACACAATCTATTGTCTTATATCTTTGAAGATCTTGATCCAGAACTTGCCCAGATTCTCAGCGGTATGAAGCTTGAATCCCCTTATTACACAGCGATGTTTGCCTCCTGTTCTGCAGGAATCATCCGTCAATGGATTGACAATGACTTCAAGGAAACAGAAGAAGAAATGATTCAAATCCATTTATCAATCTCCAAATTATTACATTCATAAAATGAAGATGTCTTCTCAAAATCTTCTCAACATGTAAAAAGAGCCTTTCAATAAGGCTCTTATTGATAATGGCACCCCCTGCGAGAATCGAACTCACAATTAGCCCTTAGGAGGGGCTCGTTATATCCATTTAACTAAGGAGGCAGAATACTGCCTCCTTATTATACACCAGATTCATTATTTTTCATCTTATTTTCTTATGAATCCAGTCCATCACCTATAGAAAAACAGGGATTATCCCTGTTTCTTAAATCCTTCAAAAGGCTTCTTTTCTGCATCTTTTGCAAGTACAAATGATTCTGTAAGCTGCTTCATCAGCTGCTGTGAAACATTCATACCATCCTGAAGCAGTGTTCCCTTCTGCATAACCAGCCAGTCAGCACATATTAATGCACACAAATGACTCATTTCATCTGTATACTCAATCCAGATCATTCTTTCATGTTCATTGATAGACTGATGCACCATAAATTCACCAGAATATAAATCATCACTTAATTTATCAAAACCTTCTGCTGAAATACACATCTGAACCCATGGAGAGCTCTCTAAATCAAATTTAGGATGCAGGTAAACAAATGGGTAATGCTGCACAAGAAAGCGTGAGAAGCTTCCATAATTCAACTGTACAGAAGGTGGACAGCTTACCTGAAGCATATCATTCTGTACAACTTTTACAGCACCCTCTGAGTGTGCATGACTCTGTTTTTGACTATCCTCTTCAATGAACTCTTGATTTTCACATATTTGCTGATCTTGTACTTCATTTTCTTCAGTTTCTTCAACAACTGATTCAATCACTGGTTCAGCTTTCTTCTTTTTTAAAGATGCCAGTTCATTGCGATATACTCTTGCGGAAGCATTGCAGATCAGAAACAGCATTACTAGAAAACTCGAAAGAAAAAACACCATCTGAGCCTGATAGAAAACAGATTCATTCTGTAGATTCAGCCAGCATGCCAAACCTAAACTCACTAACATAGCTCCGCCATACACCCATGGCATCAGCTTGCCACCTCTTAAAATCAATAAAACTGTCAAACTCTGTACTACAAGATGAATCATTGCGCTTTCCATGATTTCTTTTGTAGTCCAGTACATATATCCCTGTATTGCAGCTATCAACAAAAGACACAATACAACAGCCAGCTTTGTCCAAACAGCACCTTTAGAAAATGCTGAATTCGTCTTCTTTAAAGATCTGATTTGATTTCTACGTTCTTTTCTATTCATATAATCTCCTCATTTTTACCATCATACCACGTAAATTGACGAAATGAAATGATTGATTTTCTTTTGGCTAACTGCCCATTCAATTTTTGATTAGAATCATACTCTAAAATGAAAGGAGTGAATACAATCATGTTCACAATTACTTTTGGTTCAACAGGACTCGATGTCAAAAAGCTTCAGTACTATTTAAATCAGATACTAAAACAAGAAGGAACAACCCCCTTAAAAGAAGATGGCGTCTTTGGACAAAACACACAGTTTGCGGTTGTCATTTATCAGTATCTGCATGGTTTGCCTATTGATGGAATCATTGGTTCAGAAACATGGAACTCTATCATTGCAAGCTTCAATGCTCTAGAAAATCCTACTGCTGAAACAAACAAATCTGGAAATACCCTTCGTATAGGAAGCACAGGACTCGCTGTTCAAAAGATTCAAGGATATCTGAATCGTCTGAACAATCCAACTCCTAATCTTGTAACAGACGGCAACTTTGGTCAAAGAACACGTCAGGCAGTCATTTCCTTTCAGACTGCACAAAATATAACACCAGATGGCGTCATTGGAAATTTAACCTGGGATCGTTTGATTTCACTAATTTAGAAAGAGGCATGTCCTCTTTCTTCTTTTATGATAAAATACATGCATGAAAGAAAACATCGTATACATGCTTAAATGCAGCAATCAAAGTTATTATACTGGCTGGACAAATGATTTTATCAAACGTATGACCGCTCATCAGCGTGGAAATGCATCCCATTATACTCATGCCTTCCCTCCTGTTGAAATTGTTTATATTGAAGTCTTCAAGACCAAAAATGAGGCCTTGCGCAAAGAAGTACTGATTAAACAAATGAATAAAATACAGAAACAAGAAATGATTCTTCAACAAAGTTCTTTTACTCAAAACTATTTAAGTCTACACCCCTTTGAATTCAAAAAAAGAGATAACCAATGATTATCTCTTTTTTCTATTAATAAAGAATCTGAATGTTTTCTTTATGATCTACTTCCAATTGTGGATGAGCTGTCAAATACTCAGCCATGCAGGTAACCATATCACTCTGCAGCTGTTTTACAACCTCTGCTTCTTTTACCATATTGAAGTCTCCGCCACCGCCTGCACGATAATTGGATACAACCAAAGTGAATTCATCTTCATCCATAACATCTTTTCCCTGATACTTCAAAGAAACCACACGCTGTCCTAGAGACTTGCGAATATCCAAAACATAATCTACACCTTCAACCATGTCATAGTTATAGTGCTGAGGTTTTGGCCACATATAGCGATGAGATACACACAATTCTCCATCTTTGATATCAAAATATTCTGCACATTTTTCAATATAGCGCTTTAAAAGACTTCCACTGACTTTTAGTACTACCAATGTATTTGGATAAACATAAGTAGATACTAAGTCTCTCATTGAAATTTCATGTCTAAATCCCTTAGCATCATTAAAGAGTGCATTCGCTGATAACTGTGCACCACTCACATAAAGCTGTACCTGATTCAAGAAAGAAACCACAGGATGTTTGTGAACACGCGCATCAAATAAATCATGAATCAAAAGATCTCCATCTTTGACAACACCAAGCGGACGATCCAGCCAATCCTGTGTATTCTGTTCCTTAACTGAAATCAGTTCCATCAGTGTTTCATCAATCGGCTGATCCGCCTTTAACAGTTCCGTCGTAATTTCTTTTGTATCAAGATCCCATTCGACAACTGCCAGCTCTTTACCATTAAATGCAGTTTGCGTCACTGCCTTGCCGCAGCAAACTGTCGCAAGTGAACGATGCTGATGTCCCGTAATCATCACATCAATACCATCAATTTCAGCACACATCTTATACCCCAGATTTTCACCTGTTTGAGTTTCTGTCTCTTTTCCACTCACAAGATCTTTTTCAAAACCGCCATGATAAACTACCGCAATTCCCTGAACATGTTCATTTTCCTGAATATGTTTTACAGTACGCTGTACAAAATCAAACGCATTTTCAAAAGTATTGTGTTCAATGTTGTGAGGCTGTTCCCATACAGGAATATGCTGTGTTGTTACTCCAATCAGTGCAATGCGATGTTCATCATCAAAC
>JAFULN010000084.1 GCA_017473335.1 Erysipelotrichaceae bacterium | reverse complement strand
GTCTGCTAGAGGAATAAGCAAAGAAACATCTGACATATTTGCTCCAGTCTCCCATTTACTGATTGCTTTTGATGAAACAAGCAGTTTTTCAGCCAATTCTTTTTGAGTTAATCCTTTTCCTTTTCTTAGTTCATATAAAAATGAACCAAATTCAGTTTTGTCAATATTAGACATGATACCACCTCCGATTTCAGTATGCTTTCGGATAATCATATTATCAACCGAGCTATATTAGAAATCAAGAAATGGAAGGTAGAGGATTACTCGACTTGACAAAATAGATAAATATTTATTTGCCTTAATGAAACTATGAAGAATATAAACATGTTATTTGAGAACGATTAATAGATACGATACAAGAATTTTAGAAGATTAGAACACATATGGACTGCTTGTTCATATGTGTTTTTTTAGTTTAGTGAGCGCATAATTTATTGAAAAAAACAGGTATAATAATTTTTTATTACCGAATGAGTTGTTATTTAACAAGTGTTACAGACAATTGTGCATTTATATTGATATATACCCCCAAGGGGTATATAATGTGTTTGGAAATGAGGTGGCATGATGGAGTGCTGTAAGACAACACAAAGAAGTGAAGAAGAATTAAAGGATCTGATTCATCGTTTGAATCGCATTGAGGGTCAGATTCGAGGAATAAAAAATATGGTGGAGAATGATGCTTATTGTCCTGATATTTTAACTCAGTCATCTGCAGTGAGCGCTGCAATGAATGCGTTTAATCGAGAACTATTGAATCATCATCTACATCATTGTGTGATACGAGATATCAAAGAAGGGAATGAAGAGGTAGTCGATGAATTGACAAAGCTTCTTCAAAAACTGATGAAATGAGGTCAATATGAAACAGTATAATGTAACAGGAATGAGCTGTGCAGCCTGCTCAGCTCGTGTAGAAAAGGCAGTATCAAATGTTGAAGGTGTCACAAGCTGTTCGGTAAGTCTATTAACTCATTCAATGGGTGTAGAGGGTACTGCAAGTGAACAGGCAGTTATTAAGGCAGTTGAAGATGCAGGCTATGGTGCAAGTATAAAAGGTGCAGAAAAGACAAAGAGTCAAAATGAAGATGCACTGGAAGACAAAGAAACACCTGTATTAAAAAGAAGACTGATTGCGTCTTTAGGCTTTTTGGCTGTGTTGATGTATTTTTCAATGGGTCATATGATGTGGAACTGGCCAGTTCCTGCATTTTTTGAACACAATCATGTTGCACAAGGTATTTTACAGATGCTGCTGGCAGGGATTGTGATGGTCATCAATCAGAAGTTCTTTATCAATGGATTTAAAGGTCTTTTGCATAAAGCTCCCAATATGGATACTTTAGTAGCTATGGGATCTATGGCCTCGTTTGTCTATAGTACATATGCATTGTTTATGCTGAGTGAAGCACAGCGTATTGGGAATGTAGCAGGTATTCATGAATGGATGCATGAATTTTATTTTGAATCAGCCGCAATGATACTAGCTTTGATTACAGTTGGAAAGATGCTGGAAGCACGCTCAAAAGGAAAGACAACAGATGCATTGAAAGGACTAATGAAACTGGCGCCAAAGACTGCTGTGATTCTAGTCAATGGGAAAGAAACAACAGTTGCGATTGAACAGGTGAAAAAGGGCGATGTGTTTGTGGTGAAGCCTGGCGAAAGCATTCCTGTAGATGGAGTGGTTGTAAAAGGCCATAGTGCAGTCAATGAATCTGCGTTAACTGGAGAAAGTATTCCTGTTGATAAGGTAGAAGGCGATGCAGTCTCTGCAGCCACCATCAATCAGTCAGGATATTTGGAATGTGAGGCTACACGTGTAGGGGAAGATACAACACTGTCTCAGATTATTCAGATGGTTTCTGATGCGGCTGCAACCAAAGCACCAATTGCGAAAGTTGCGGATAAAGTATCTGGTGTGTTTGTGCCTGCAGTGATTACAATTGCGCTTGTTACAACGGTAATCTGGCTGCTTCTTAAAGAAACCATCGGATTTGCACTGGCACGAGGCATTTCCGTGCTTGTGATTAGCTGTCCATGTGCACTAGGTCTTGCAACACCAGTTGCGATTATGGTAGGAAGCGGTATGGGTGCCAAACATGGTATTCTGTTTAAAACTGCAGTTTCATTAGAAGAAACCGGAAAAGCTGATGTGATTGCACTGGATAAAACAGGAACGATTACTTCTGGAGAACCTATTGTGACAGATCTTGTGTGTGCTGATGAGGTTACAGAAACAGAACTTTTGAAACTGGCAGGTGCACTTGAAATCAAGAGTGAACATCCACTGGCAAAAGCAATCATGAAAAAAGTCACTGAACTGAATTTGAACTGTGATCCAGCAGATGAATTTAAAGCTCTTCCAGGAAATGGCTTGGAAGGTCTAGTCAACAATGTAAAATGTTATGCAGGGAATGCTTTTTTTATTGAAAAACATTGTTCATTGTCTGCTTTGATGAGAAAGAAAGCTGAGGCTTTGGCAGATGAAGGGAAAACACCACTGTTTTTCTGTCAGAATCGTGAACTAAAAGGAATCATTGCAGTGGCTGATGCAATCAAGCCAGATTCAAAAGAAGCGATTGCACAGATGAGAAATCTAGGATGTCATGTAGTAATGCTGACTGGAGATAATGAAAAGACCGCTAAAGCAATTGGTAAAATTGCAGGTGTTGATGAAGTCATTGCAGGAGTCCTGCCATCAGGAAAAGAAGCGGTCATTCGCAGATTAAAAAATAAAGGCAAAGTGATTATGGTTGGTGATGGCATCAATGATGCACCTGCTTTAACACGTGCAGATATTGGGATTGCGATTGGTGCGGGTACAGATGTAGCGATTGATGCTGCAGATGTTGTCTTGATGAGAAGTACACTGATGGATGTTCCGGCAGCACTAAGACTTAGTCGTGCAGTTCTTACAAACATTCATGAGAATCTATTCTGGGCATTTTTCTACAACAGCATTGGTATTCCACTGGCTGCGGGTGCATTTGTTGCCTTTGGACTTAAACTGAATCCAATGTTCGGTGCTGCAGCTATGAGCTTATCCAGTTTCTGCGTTGTAACGAATGCATTGCGTTTAAATGGCTTTAAGATGTATAATGCATCTAAAGATAAACCAAAGAGAAAATCAAAAGAGAAGGAGATGAAATCAATGGAAAAGACAATGAAAATTGAAGGCATGATGTGCATGCACTGTGAAAATCGTGTAAAAAAGACACTGGAAAAAATTGAAGGTGTTGAATCTGCAGTGGTATCTCATGAAGCAGGAACTGCAGTTGTAACACTGAATGCAGAAGTATCCAATGAAGTATTAAAATCAGCTGTTGAAGCTCAGGATTATACAGTAATTTCAATTGACTAAGAATGGGAAACCATTCTTTTTCTTTTGCGTTATAATATAGATGAAAGCAGGTACAACTATGAATATTAATGAATATCAAAAACTGGCAATGACCACACTGAATCCTAAACTCAGTCAAAAAGAAATCCTCATCAATGGTGTGATGGGACTTTGCGGAGAAGCTGGAGAAGTGATTGATCATGTCAAAAAACATCTGGCTCAGGGGCATGAACTGGATAAAGAAAAAATGATCAAAGAACTGGGGGATGTTGCCTGGTATCTTGCTGAAACGGCTTATGCGCTGGATGTAGAACTTGAAGAAGTATTCGTAAAAAACATAGAAAAGCTTAAAAAACGTTATCCTGAAGGTTTTGATGAAAGTCGTTCAATACAAAGAAATAAAGATGAGAATCCTTCTGAAAATTAGTCAGAGGGACCTCATCTTTTCTCTATAGAAACACAAAGATAGCCAAGAAGGTGATTTGATGAATGCACATGCAGCATTGTTTCAAAGATTGAAACAATCTAAGTTTAGAAATAGTTTTCATTTGAAACAGAAAGATAAACAATATGTCCTTGAAAAAGGAATGAATGTCATTGAACAGCATGCATCAGACTTTGTGCAGAATCGGTTAAGTGATAAAGAACCTGAAAATGATGGGTCTCAGACGCCAATGAAAGGTCATCCTGTATTTATTGCCCAGCATGCAACAGGGACTTGCTGCAGAGGGTGTCTTGAAAAGTGGCATCATATTCCAAAGGGGTATCCACTTTCTCTTGTTCAACAAAAATATATTGTGTCTGTTTTAGTAAATTGGATTCATCAGGAAATGGAGGGGCAGAAATGAACAGAATTTTAGAAATGCATTTTCAAAAGTATCCTTTTATGGAAATTCAGGATGCTGTAAAACTTATCTTTCAAAGTGAATTTGGGCCAGGACATTTGATAGAAAATACAGAAGCTGCAAAGAAATGGTTAATCAAAGAAATTGAAGAAACAAAAGATGCACAGCCAGAAATTATTGAATTATCAGATGATTTGGTTCGCCTTCATTTAGGGCATATGAGTGAAAAACATGCAGAGTTGATTTTAGATGCAATGATTGACACTGCTCATGAAGTAAAAGGATCCATGGAAAAACTTTATCAGAAACTGGATATCTTAAAAGAAATGAATCAGTTTTCACTGAATGAAATTGATGATTATCTACATAAATATTTAAATGGAAAAACATTGGTTGTTTCTCATACTGATAAATATCGTGAAATCTATCATCCGCATTATCGTGTATTAAAGAAAGAACTTGCTGAAAAAGTCATCACTGAACTGCATCAATAAGGTGCAGTTTTCATTTGGTTTGAGGTATAATTGAAAAGAAGTGAGGAAATTATTATGAAACAGAAAGTCATGATTAAATCTCTGGATGCAGCGTATGATATTGTATCTGTTGTAACAATTCCAGAAACAAATAAAGAGTGTTATCCCGTCGTAGTCTTATGTCATGGTACAGGAAGCAACAAAGATGAAGCTGGTAATTTATATGTTGAATTAGCAGCAAAACTGGAAGAAACTGGGATTGCCTCAGTACGTTTTGATTTTGTAGGCAATGGTGATAGCAAAGAAGACTATATTGGATATACACTGACAAGTGCAGTGAGTGATGTCAAAAGTATTGTAGAGTTTATCAAACAGAATGCACTGTTGGATGAAACCAGAATGGGAATTGTAGGATTCTCACAAGGCGGCAGTGTTGCAGCACTTTCTGTGGGTGCTATTAAAGAGTTCAAGTGCATGGTTGGATGGTCAGCAGCACTTAGTTTGGAAAGCTTAGCTACAGATGAAATGAGAAAGACAGCAGATGTGCAGGGATGGTCATGGCTGGATTTTGATTTCAGAGATTCTGTTCGTCTTTCAAAACAGTGGATGGATGAAGCTGCGAAGA
>JAFULN010000083.1 GCA_017473335.1 Erysipelotrichaceae bacterium | reverse complement strand
ATACGTTCTTTACGTATTGGAGCGACCATGTCTATTGGAGCAACAATATTAACTAAATTAGTAAAGCAGTTCAAAAAAGAATATCCAGATATTGATATTACTGTAAAAGTTACGAATACCATGCATATTGAAATGCTCTTGCTCAACAATGAGTTGGATATAGCACTAGTAGAAGGAATCATCAATAACCCTACTATTGTGTCTAAGAACTGTTTTGTGGATAGACTGGTTTTTATTTGTGGTAAAGAATCTCCGTTTTTTGGTGTGAACGAAGTAGCTATATCGGAATTAGAAAAACAAACGTTTATTTTAAGAGAAAAAGGTAGTGGGACAAGAGCAATTTTTGAAAGAGTAATGAAAGAATTTCAAATTGACTATAATGTTCAATGGGAAAGCATCAACGTAGGAGCAATCCTTTCTGCAGTTGAAAACAATTTTGGGATTGGGGTACTCTCAGTTCGAGAAGCTACGAAAATACAAACATATTCGATTCATGTTTTCACAGTTAAAGAGTATGACTTCAAAAGATACTTCTATTTGTCTTCGTCCGTCAATCATCCCGTTACATCACAAATTCAAAACTGGATTGATTTCATAAATTCGCAACCCGAGGATCTAGCATAAATAGTTGAATTAATACAAGAGAGCTCATATTTTTGAGCTCTTCGTACTATATTTACTTTGTGCATTTTTTTGCAGTTTGGATGACTTCAATGCTCATTTTTAGGGCATCGTTGCCTTTAGGGACCTGTGTAATGATTCTTTCATTTCTATAGAGAACTTTAATGTCTTTTGAAATGGAAGTATAGGCTTCAAAGAGTTTGAGACCATCAAGAATCTGTGAGAATTCTTTAGAGAAAATGATTTCATTGCCAACTCGTATTTCTTTAAAGCTTTCAATCATAGGATCATTAATTAACAGTTCAAGACGTTTCTTTTCAAACAACATAGAAACGGATTTAGGTAAATGACCATAGTTATCTTTGACTTCATCGGCGAGATCTTCAAGTTCACGTGCTGTATCAATCTTATCAATCTGTTTATACAGGTTGATTTTTTCATTTTCTACAGGGGCGAAAGTTTGAGGAATGTAGCTGTCCACAGTTACTTTTGGTTTGATGCGTGGAGCTTTTTCTTCTTTTTTGATGCCTTTCTTTTCTGCGATGGCTTCATTCAGCATTTCAATGTAATAGTCAATACCAACAGTGTTGATAAATCCAGATTGATTTGGACCTAACAAGTCACCTGCACCACGAATGGTTAAGTCACGCATGGCAATCTTATATCCGCTGCCTAACTGTGCGAAGTCTTTGATTGTTTGAAGTCGTTTCTGGGCAATTTCAGATAATTGTTTAAATTGACGTACTAATAGATAAGCATAGGCAACACGGTCTGAACGTCCTACACGTCCTTTGATCTGATAGAGCTGCGAGAGACCGAAATGATCAGCGTCTTCAATTAAAATCGTATTGGCATTTGGAATATCAATCCCGGTTTCAATGATGGTTGTACAGATCAGCACATCGCTTTCACCAGCATTGAAGTTCATCATGACTTCTTCGATTTCTTCACGGCTCATTTTGCCATGGGCAACGGAAATGCGCGCATGACTTAGTCTATTTTGCAGATTTCGTGCCACATTGTAGATTTGATCAATATTGTTGTAGAGGTAGAAGACTTGTCCTCCACGTGAGAGTTCACGTTCAATGACATCCTGAATGAGTCCCCAGTTTTTCTCAACAACATAGGTCTGTACAGGCATACGATTGGTTGGCGGAGTATTTAATTGAGATAAGGAGCGAATTCCAATCAGACTCATCTGCAGAGTTCTTGGAATTGGAGTGGCAGATAAAGAGAGAACGTCTATATTTTGTTTGTATTCTTTGATTTTTTCTTTATGTTCAACACCAAAACGCTGTTCTTCATCAATAATCAAGAATCCTAAATCTTTAAACTGGACATCTTTAGATAAGAGTCTGTGTGTACCAATCAGGATATCGACTTTACCATCTCTGACATCCTGCAGAATTTGTTTCTGTTTTAGTGGTGTTACAAATCGATTCAGCATTTCTACACGTACAGGATAATTTTCAAAACGTGATTTAAATGTCTTGTAGTGCTGAAGCGATAGAATTGTGGTTGGACATAAGAATGCAACTTGTTTCGCTTCTATAACGACTTTAAAGGATGCTGTCACTGCAACTTCAGTTTTCCCAAAACCAACATCTCCGCAAAGGAGCCTGTCCATTGGCTTTGGATTTTCCAGGTCTGCCTTAATTTCTGCAATGGCTGTCTTTTGGTCTTCAGTGAGTTCATATTCAAATTCATTTTCGAATTCTTTTTGTTCAGGTGTATCTGGCTGATAGGCATAACCAATATTGTCATCACGAGATGAATAGAGCTCAATTAAGCGTTCTGCGATATTGTTGACATTTTGTTTTAGCTTTTCACGTGTGTTGACCCATTCTTTGCTTCCGAGTTTATTCAGTTTAGGGACAACACCTTCACAGGAGACAAATTTACGAATGAGCTGGAACTGTTCCAATGGGACTAACAGTTCATCGTTTCCTTTAAAGACAACACGTAGAAAATCTCGGTGCATACCCCCAATTTCTCGTGTGATCATACCCATGTATTGTCCAATACCATGCATCTGATGGACTACATAGTCACCCTGTTCAAGTTCTTCATAAGTATTTAGAGCTTCAGCCTGTGCAAACTTAGAGGCAAAACGTCCAGGTCTGCGTTTGATGTTGAAACATTCTCGGCTTGTATAGACAATGATATGTTCATGAATCAGTTCAAATCCTTCATCAAGTTCTTCTGGACTAATGTAAAGACCTGACTGTGTTAAATCACTTGTTTCTGCAATCTGATAGGGAATTTCCTGTCTCATGCATTCATCTGTTACTAAACGTATTTCAGCTTCTTTCAAACAGAGAATCACTGTATTTTCCTGTGCTTGATTCCATAGTGTTTTCATGGTCAATGGCAAAGGCTGTACAGGAAGTGATACAGAACGAATGTCTTTTTGTGCTTCTGACAATAAACCTTCATTTTCAACAATAGAATAAGATCTTAATACATCATTAATTTCATGAAAGATACTGTATTTAGGAAGCATCTTGTTTTCTTGTACCATTTCCTGAATATAGCTGATGGTTTCTTCTTTCATATGAGAAAGATGTTCATGACAGCGAATTGGATTACTGATGATGATTTGTGGATGATGTAAATAGTCTACAAAAGAATACCCTTCATCTAAGAAACTGAAATAGCTTACTAAACGTGCTTCTGGAATCTGATGGGCAATATAGTCCATATCCATAAAGATCGTATCTTCTAATGTGTCATATTCATGAGGCATGAGTTTATCTTTGCGTTTTTTGAGTTCTTCCGTACATTTTTGACGAATGATTTTGACTTCATCTTCATCAAAGAGTACTTCTGATGCAGCGATGATTTCCGTTTCGTTGAGTGTTTGGATTGTGCGCTGTGTAGAAATATCAAAATAACGAATAGAATCAATTTCATCATCAAAGAATTCAATACGTAATGGATAGAGTGCATTGATAGAGAAGATATCTAAAATACCACCTCGCATCGCAAAACACAAAGGCTGATCCACACGATGTACCTGAGTATATCCAGACTTTAAACATTGATTCTTTAAATCAGTTAAAGACATAATATCTCCAACTTTGAGTTTAAATGTGCGTTCTATGAATTTTTTTGGATCCATCAAAGGCCAGATGAGTGCTCCTGCATGAGTTACAATCACTTTCATAGGGTCATTCAACACATCATGAAGTGTCTCTAATCGCAGTGCACTTGGCTCTTTAGAAGAAGCAATAGAAAGGACTCTTAGGCTTTCTTCAACGCTAAAAAGAGCACATCTGTGCTTGAGGTAGGGGGTAAGTTTACTATGAAGCAATTGTGCTTGATATGAATTTTCTTTTACCACAACAATGCATCGAGGCTGAGCTAAATAACTAGCCGCAATGGTCAGTGCTTCTTCTGTCAGTGATGGACAGGCTATCCTTGATTGATTCTGATTCAGTGCGATGACCTGGCGCGTTGACATAATCAACGGCCAGAGTTTTTCAATCATCGTTTATTGTACCTGTTCATCACCAGATTGATGCGTTCACTCATGAACATTTCTGCAGCCTTAGCTGCTGTTTCAACACTGGCGTCAAACGTTTCTTTCTGTTCAGCAGGAATCTTACCAAGGACATAGTCTACCACAGGAATCAAAGGATTCTTGTCAATTCCAATACGAATACGCGCGATATTTTGTGTGTGCAAAAGATCAATAATGTTTTTCATTCCCTTTTGTCCACCTGCGCTGCCAGATTCACGAATACGTATCTTACCTACAGGCAGATCCAAATCATCATGGAGCACAAGAACATCTTCAGGATTGATTTTATAGAAGTTGACACAGGCAAGTACTGCTTCTCCTGAGAGATTCATAAATGTCTGTGGTTTCATCAGGATGATTTTCTCACCCTTTTTGTCAAAGCTGGCTAATTCTGCATTGAATTTCTTCTGACTAAATGTCACATTGCATCGCTCTGCAACTTTATCAATGGCCATAAATCCAGCATTATGACGTGTTCTTTCATACTGTTTTCCGGGATTTCCCAGACCTACAATGAGTTTCATGGTTTCACTCCTTTCACAGTGCGAGAGTTATTCTACCACAAATCCACACTTAATTCATCATGTATTTTTCTGACATCACTTTCATTGTTGGAGAAAACACTCACTTGGATACCATTATGAGGTGCATAAGATGAAATCATACATGCACCAGGTCTCTCACCTGCAATTAATACAACAGGTTTATCTTTGTGTGTTGTGATATGCAGTCCCAGTCCATAGCCATGACCATAATCATGAATCATCTCATCTAATGTTTCTTTACAAATAAGCTCTTCAGAAAATAATGCACGATAGAATCTGCACATGTCATAACAAGTTGTATAAGCTCCAGAGGCACCATTTCCTTTGATTTCACAGTGATAAATATTAGAAATCAGTTCATCATTTTCTTCCATCATACCATGTGCCGTATTTCCAGGGAGCTGATTTAATGGATAATAACCTGTTTCAGTCAACTTACAAGGTTTGATAATCATACGTTCTACCAGCTGATCCAAAGGTTTCTTTGTCAGTGTTTCTGCGATAAGAGCTAATAGAATAAAGTTAGTATCATTCAATTCAGTCTGTGTTCCTTTTTCAAAACGCATTTCTTTCGTTAAAAAGAAAGGTACCAAGTCAGCATTGAATCTGATTTTAGAAGTATCCTTGGTTTCCCAAAACATACGATAATTATCATCATCACAGATTTTAGGAACACCAGAAGTTTGATTTAAAAGCTGACGTACAGTAATGTTTCGATCAATGTTTCTTAAAGGAATTTTCAAATATTTTCCAATGGATTCATCCAAACTTAACAGACCTTTTTCCTTCAGCATTAAAATAATAACTGCAGTAAACACTGAGCTGTCCTGTGCCATATTGAATCGTGTATACAT
>JAFULN010000082.1 GCA_017473335.1 Erysipelotrichaceae bacterium | reverse complement strand
TTCTCTTGTGAAATCAGAGATTGGATCAGTGACATATGGACGAAGGTTGGATTTGACTTGATCAATACATTTATCAAGGGTAGATAAGACATAATTTGGAACATTAGAAATCATAGTGTAAAAATACCTCCTACAATTTCCTTCGGATTATGTCTTTATTCCGACAATATTCTTGTCAAGTGTTTTTTTGTTTTTATATGCTATTCACACAAAAAAAGAGCCCCATCACTTTCGTGATTAGGCTCGATTTTACATTTCAATGTCTTAACTTAATGACATTGGTTCATCATTTCCTGTCTTTTTTTAAAGATGAAATAATATGTTCAGTGCATGTGCAGCTCCGTCTTCACTGACGGAAAGCGTAATTTCATTCGCAGTTTCTTTGATTTCGACAAAGAGTCCTAAAGATTCTGCTTTCTCTTTGATGTTTTCACGTTCTTTAGGAGTATGTGGCATAGTTTCGATTTTTAAGGCATAAGGCAGAATCTCGTTTAAATTGTATTGAGTGCGAATGGCATCTAAATCAATGTTGAATTGTTGATAATATTCAAACAGTTCATCATGATGCATACTGATGCAGCTTTGGGAAGTTGTAAGAATAATATACTGTAACTGAAGAGATTCGATCAGTTGAATCATTTCAAAAGAGGTGACAGGATCAAGACATTTTTGTTTGATCAAATCAAATCCACACAAAGAGAAAATATCATAACTGCAGGGAAAATGATCGCAGATACCATTGATGCAGGCGGGAATATTTATCTGAGCGGTATTTGCCATTCTATTGAAATGGATTTATTCAATTGAGGTGGAGGTCCAGTATTTTATAGAACTTTCCATTACAATTTAGATGTGAAATCTGATGCCAGAGAAAGAGACAGCAGCGACATGGATTTGAACATGGAAGGTTTGGGAGCGTACATTTTGAAGGCATCCACAATCAAGCCAGGCGATGTACTGTTTGTAGGATCAGTTTCAGGACGTACAAAGCATGTTGTTGATTTGGCATGGGAAGCCAAAAAGATGGGTATCAAAGTCATTGCAATGAGTTCGCTCAGTTACGCAAGAAGTGTCGATCCAGTTCATTCATCGGGACAGAAACTGATCGATTTTGTAGATTTGACACTGGACAACTGTGCACCAGCAGCTGAGGCAATGCTAGAAGTGGAAGGCATTGAAGCTAACTTTGCAGCAGCAAGCGGAATTGCCAGCTCGTATATTTTGTGGTCAGTGACTGCGGTAGTACTGGAAGAAATGATGAAGCGAGGCAAGACTCCACGCCTTCTCAAGAGCGTAAACTTCCCAGGTGGTGTAGACTACAACAATGCAGAAGTTTATCCTCATTACAAAGAATTTGGATGGTAAGCGAGATAAGAAAGAATTGGCAGGTCAATTGACCTGCTTTTTCTCTGGGTTATTTCCTCTTGTGACCTGAACAATGTTAGATTACAAGTCATCAGTCATGGTTTACATTCAATAAAAAGAAATTTCATCAAATACTTCTTGTGTACATATTAGTATCGACACTATAATGTGTGTAGGTTTGGAAAGATTATCCTTTGAATGAATAGACAAGGAAGTGATGACTTGGGTAGAAGATATAAAGGCGAATTGAGAAAGCTTGAAATTATGAGAGCTGCTGCAAGAAGATTCCTTAAAGATGGATATACAAATACGCATGTAAGCTATATCGCCAAAGAATTAAAAATCAGTCCAGGGAACTTAACATTTCACTATCCTGCAAAAGAAGATATGCTGGCAGAATTGGTTGAACTTCTTGGCGGATTTCAACAGGAAATGGTTGAAAGAGAAATCAGTGAAGGCTACAGCTCCATCATGGCAATTTGTCTTGAATTGGCTGCAATGGCATCCATGTGTGAAGATGATGAGATCACCAAAGATTTCTATATCTCTGCTTACAGAAGTCCGCTTTGTTTAGAAATCATTCGTAAGAACGATACAGCACGAGCCAAAGAGGTGTTCAAAGAATATTGTCAAAGCTGGAGCAATGCAAGATTTGAAGAAGCTGAGATCCTTGTTTCTGGGATTGAATACTCAACATTGATGAGTACTCATGGAGCTGTGTCGCTTGAATTAAGAATTGAAGGAGCACTCGATACGATACTTAGTATCTACAATGTGCCTGAAGAATTGAGAAAAACAAAAATCGACAGAGTCTTATCTATGGATTATCACAAAATAGGACATGGAATGTTGAATGACTTCAAAGATTATGTTGAAAAAACAAGTCTGCAGGTATTGATGGATTTACAAACTCAACGGAGGAAAGAATATGAACCGAACATTGGATAAAGTGTTAAAAAGTTTTCTTATCTTAAATATGATGCTGAATTACATCACAGTTCCTGTCAAAGCAGAAGAGACAGGACTTTGTGAGCATCGTCCAGTACATACTGAAGAATGTCATTATCAAAAAGCTGTTGAAGGCCATGAATGTACTCATGAATGTGATGAAACCTGTGCAGAGACATGTGTGCACATCATGCATGATGAAACCTGTGGATACATTGAAGCAGTGGAAGGACATGAGTGTCACTATGAATGTACAGAATGCACAACCGCTCTAGAACAACAGGAACAGTTAGATGCACAGAATCTTTTAGAAACACTATGTACATGTGAAACAGATAATGAGAAACATGCAACAAACTGTCCACAGTACACTGCACCAGAGACACCAACATGTGAATGTGCTGAGAAATGTACAGAAGCAAATATCTGGTGTGATATCTGTGGTTTAGACTACACTCAGTGCAGCGGTACAGACAGCGCTGTGGTTTATGATACTAACTGGTATGTAGTTGATGCTGAAGCTGGAACTTTGACGATCGATAGTACATTAGGTGGCAAGACTTATGCAACTGAAAATGATATTACTGCTTTGGTGGATACAATCAGGGGATATGTGGATAGCGGAATGTCAACTATTGTAATTCATGGAACTGAACACGCTATATACGCTTCCTATTTTGGTGATATTCCTGCTTATGCTGAAGCACTTTACCTCTTGGCTGATAATTCAGAAGAAGAGAGTCAATATTACGGTAGAGTCGATTTAATTCTTTCGGATGCTACAGAAATTGTAGATCATGAATTCTATGAAGCCTATGCACTTAAAAGTATAACACTTCCTAAAGTGACAACTGTTGGGGATGGAGCTTTCTATGGCTGTTATCATTTACAGACCATCACTTTTGGCGCAATTGTTACTTCAATTTATCAAAGTGAGTGGGATGTATTTGATGGGGTTGGAGTAAATGTTGGAGGCTGTGATCTTATCTTAGACTGTGGGCAACTGAAGGCAGAAGATGCATACAAACCTGATGTCGAAAATAAAACGTGGTTCAAATCAAACAATGATTACGATCTGACATGGAAGAGCATTGCTTTGACTCATGACTATGATTGGACTTCCAATGGCGATGGTACTCACGATGCGACATGTGCGAACTGCGATGCTGTGGTAGATAACCAAGCGCATAGTGGAGGTACAGCTACCTGCATAAAACAGGCAATCTGCGATTTTTGTAAAACAAGTTATGGTGAGATGAATGAGCATAGCTTTGATGCTGATCATGTCTGCACAGTTTGTGGACTGATCAGTGGCTATTGCGATGCGAGTAATAAATATGTCAAATGGACACTGGCTGATGGCACACTCACAATTAGTGGCACGGGTGCTATGAATAATTTTAAATCTTCTGATGTTCCATGGAAGAGTCACCGTGATGACATCAAAAAAGTAATCATAGAAGATGGTGTAACTTCTATCGGCGACTGTTCATTTATTGATTGTAACAATCTGGAAGAAGTCAATATCTCTGCCAGTGTATCGACTATAGGTAGAAGGGTGTTTTGGAATCATAGCATTCCATCTTTGACTGCAATCCATGTAGATGATGCCAATGCCGTTTATAAATCGATTGATGGAGTACTGTTTACAAAAGATGGAAAAACTCTAATGAAATACCCTGAAAATAAAATGGAGGCAGAATTTACGATTCCAGACACTGTAGAGACAATCGAGTCTAATGCTTTCTATTATGTAAAACATTTAGAAAAGGTGAATATTTCTGAGGGGCTAAAAACAATTGGCTCTGATGCATTCTGGGGTTGTGCTAAACTGTCAGAAATCACATTGCCGGAAAGCTTAGAATCAATTGGTGATACTGCTTTCTTTCAGTGTATCTCACTTAAAAAAATCAGTATTCCAGGCAAGATAACAACCATTGAATCTGTGACGTTTGCGATATGTTCTTCCTTGAAAGAAGTGGTTATCCCTGCATCCGTAACATCAATTGCGGATGATGCCTTTAGTACGTGTAATGCATTGGAGAGCTTTGATGTAGCAGAGGAAAATACAGTTTACAAGTCAGTGGATGGTGTTCTTTTCAGTAAAGATGGCAAGACACTAATCCATTATCCTGCAATGAAGGAGGGAAACTCCTATACCATTCCTGATAGTGTGGAAAAGATTGAAGAAGAAGCTTTCTATAGAACAAAAAATTTGATAGAGGTAACCATTGCGGACAATGTGACTGAAATGGGAGACAACGCTTTCGCAGGCAGTAAGAATTTGAAAACTGTGAATGTTGGAGCTGGTCTCACAGAGATTCCTAGGGGTGCTTTTTCTTTCTGTGAATCTATCGAAAGCATAACAATCCCATCCACTATACAGTCTATTGGAGGGCGTGCATTTGCAGAGTGTACGTCACTGAAAGAAATCACGATTCCAGAAAATGTAACGTCTATCTCTGAATATGCGTTTGTTCTCTGTACAGCACTTACAGAAGTTACATTCCTGACGAATAAAGTGAGTGTTGAAAAGGGCGTATTTAAAGATTGTACATCTTTAACCTTAGTGAATGTGCCGTGTGGTATGATGGCTGCATCCAATGCTTTTGATGCTACAGTAACGCTGAATTATGCTGAGCATCAGTGGGAAAATGGATTCTGTAATAAGTGTGAAACTTATTGTGATCATAGCAGCAATACGAACGATGTGATGGATAACGGCAATGGTACACATAGTTTCAAGTGTTCAGAATGTCAATCTGACGTGATTGAAGATCATGATTTCACAGAAAGTGAAAGCTGCAAGTGTAACTTAAAGGCTCAGGCTAAGATTGGAACTACGAATTACGCTAATTTGAAAGAAGCGGCTCAGCATGCAAAAGAAGGCGATACCATTGTATTGCTTACGGATGTAATCATAGAAGATGAGATTACGTTTGCCTCTTATGCTTATCTAGATGCTGGTGATTATACAATTACTTGTAACGGTACTGTAAAAATTGGTACAGAAGCTGGAATCATTATTGAAAATCAGTTGTATTATGATGGCGGAGATTTGACTGAAGTTGATAAGTACGGTGGAGTTATCAATGAATTCAATCGATATACATACTATAAATCTGGAAACGGATATATGCTTGTCATCCCAGCTTCTGATACAGAAACTGCAGTTCTTGAGCTGCACAATGCAACAAGCCAAAGTGATATTGGAGAGGTAGATGAAGTTGGTGTGATTTCTGCGTCTGTTCCTTTGACAATT
>JAFULN010000081.1 GCA_017473335.1 Erysipelotrichaceae bacterium | reverse complement strand
TCACTAAGATTTGGGACAAAGAAGCTGAATCGCTGGTTTATTGACCGTAAAATCCATAGAAATGAACGCTTAAGATGGCCTGTAGTGCTCAATCGTCATGGAGAAGTGATTCTAGTGCCTGGAATTGGATGTGATTTAGAACATTATTCTAACAATCCGACGTGTTTTGTGTTAAAATAACTTTATGTTTTACGGGGGAAAAGAAAAAATGAATAAAGATGTAGCACGTATTCTGGTGAGTGAAGATGAAATCATCAGACGATCAATTGAACTGGGAAAGCAGATATCAGAAGACTATAAAGATAAGAAAGCCCCTATTCTGGTTGCGCTTTTGAAAGGTTCTGTACCATTTCTGGCAGAATTGATGAAACATATTGAACTGGATATTGAATATGATTTCATGGATGTATCCAGCTATGAAGGAACTGAATCAATTGGTGATATTCGCATTCTCAAGGATTTGGATCGTTCTATTCGTGGAGAAAATGTTTTGTTGGTAGAAGATATTGTCGATACTGGAAGAACATTAAAGACTGTAAAAAAATTGATGAAAGATAAAGGCGCATCTGATGTAAAAATCGTTTCGCTTTTGGATAAGCCAGATCGCAGAGTCGTGGATATTCAAGCTGAATATGTAGGTTTTATAATTCCGAATGAATTTGTGATTGGCTATGGTCTGGATTTCAATCAGAAATACAGAAATCTTCCATATGTAGGTGTACTTAAGGAAGAGTGTTACAAATAAGCATTAAAAAGGGAGTGTGATTGAATGCGCAGAAACAATCGATGGCTGAATTCCTTGCCATATTTGATTCTGGTGCTGTCATTTTCCATGATGATGTTCATGGGAACAGGAAGTACTGTTGAACCTTTGAGTTACGAGGAGTTCCAGACAGTACTAGAAGAAAAAACAATTAAGTCTTCTACGGTGACTGTAGGAAACAATGTTGTTTATGTAGAAGGTATTTATTTGGATGGGACAGAAGAAGTTGGTTTTACTGCAGAACTGCCTCGTACAGAAACACAGGTAGATGAACTGATGGAGAAGCTGAATGCTTCTGAAGGTTCTGCTATTGTGGATGAAAACCAGTCGAATCTGTTTATTGATGCAATCGCATCTGTTGTGCCATTTTTATTGTTGGGTGGATTTGCCATCTTCATGATGACAAAGATGAACGGAGGAGCCAACAACAAAGCTTTCGAATTTTCCAAGTCAAGAGCTCGTCTTGAAGGAAACATTAAAGTTCGATTCAGTGATGTTGCAGGCTGTGATGAAGAAAAAGAAGAGATGGCAGAAATCATTGATTATCTGAAATCTCCTAAGAAATTCGCTAAAATGGGAGCTCGTATTCCTAAGGGGATTTTGATGGTAGGATCTCCAGGTACCGGTAAGACACTGCTGGCTAAGGCTGTTGCCGGAGAAGCAGATGTACCGTTCTATTCCATTTCAGGTTCTGACTTTGTCGAAATGTTTGTCGGTGTTGGTGCAAGCCGTGTGCGTGACATGTTTAAGAAAGCACAGCAGACAGCGCCATGCATGATTTTCATTGATGAAATTGATGCAGTAGGTAGACAGCGTGGAGCTGGTCTTGGCGGCGGACATGATGAAAGAGAACAGACTCTTAACCAGCTGCTGGTTGAAATGGATGGTATTGCGGATAACACAGGTATTGTGATTATTGCGGCAACCAACCGTCCTGATGTTTTGGACCCTGCATTATTGCGTCCAGGACGCTTTGACAGACAGATTACTGTATCTTTGCCTGATAAGCGCGGACGTGAGGCAATCTTGAAGGTTCACGCTAGAAACAAGCATCTGAGCTCTGAAATTGATCTGGAAGCTCTGGCAAAAAGAACTCCAGGATTCAGCGGTGCAGATCTTGAAAACGTACTGAATGAAGCTGCGATTTTGGCAGTACGCGAAAGTGCTTCTGAAATTAAGATGCATCATTTGGATGAAGCGATTGACCGTGTGATGATGGGGCCTGCAAAGAAGTCTCGCAAGTATGATGAAAAGACTAAGAAGATGGTCGCTTATCATGAAGCAGGACATGCGATTGTAGGTTTATACCTGGAAGATTCCAATATGGTTCAGAAAGTAACAATCATTCCTCGCGGTACAGCTGGCGGATATAACTTGATGACACCAAAGGAAGAAAAGATGATGACCAGCAAGAATGATATGCTGGCACAGATTACTGGATACATGGGTGGCCGTGTTGCGGAAGAAGTCTTCTTTGAAGATGTGACAACTGGGGCAAGCGGAGATATTGACTCTGCGACTCGTTTAGCACGCGATATGGTGACTATCTATGGTATGAGTGATCTGGGACCAGTTAAATATGATCATTCACAGCAGTCTGTCTTCTTGGGGCGTGACTATACATCAAGTTCGAATGTATCTGGACAGGTTGCCTTTGAAATTGACCAGGAAGTTCGCAAGATTATGGATCAGTGTCATAAGCAGGCAACTGAATTGATTAAAGCACATAAAGAAGAACTGATTAAGATTGCGGAAGCATTGATTGAACAGGAAACTTTAACTGCAGAACAGATTGATGAAATCATTCATCCAAAACCAGAACCTGTTGAAACAGTGACAGAAGAAAATGAAGACAAGCAGTAATTGCTTGTCTTTTTAATTTTTGTCGAGTTCGTCCAATACTTTTTTATACGGCATCAGCATGCCTTCATTCATTTTATTACCCATTTTTGATTTGAGTGTTTTGTTGGTCATCATGAATCCTACCAGATACATCATCAGCATTTTGCCTTTGTTGTTTTGCGGGAAATCATATTGCCCATGAGACTTGAAGAATTTGTGATCGGCTTTCATCATACCCTGCATCTGATAAATCAAATCTCTAAAGATTTTCATGCCTCCTACACCATAAAAGTTTGATGGCTGTACATAATTGTGTTCTAATGCATAAGTGAGCTTAGATGCCAGTTCATCAATCTGTGCGTCAGGATTTGTTTCATCAGTAGCAATGCCTGCAAGAAAGTTTCCACCCACATTAGCGCGAGCTTCCAGTATCGTTCTTAGGTTTTCTTCTTTAGAAAGATTTCCAGATATCAGATATCCCACAGAAGTGCCCATTGTGACAGTGCGATGACCATTGCAGAACTGGCGGTCGTCATAGCGTTTAAACAAAGGCCCCATGGAATGATCTGTAATTGTAAAGGCATAGACAATAGCACTTTTGGTTTGAATCTCATCTTTTAGCAGTACATCAAACTTATCTTTATAAATGCACTTTCCATCTGCTGCACATCCAAAACATCCCAAGCATCCGCCATCAATGCGAATTTGATTCAGATTGATGATGCGTGATTTCACTTCAAGCTTATTTTGGAAGTGTTCAATCATTGCCTTCAAAGAATCATTATCTTCATAGTCAGTAACAATCACAATTTCTTTATCTGATTTTATTGGCTGAGGAGTGATTGTGGTGGAAAGAACAGGTTTTGTATCAGGTACAGATTCATAGACGGGTTCATGATAATTGTGATTCATGCACCACAGGACATAATCAAAGAATTCTTTTGCCTCTTTTTGACCTTTCTTTAATGGCAGATCTTCCATGTCTGCTGATAATCCTTTAATGAATTTAAGTTTCAGATCATTGCAGTTGTCCTGAATATAGCGATGAGCAGTGATGTCATAGAAATGCTTAGATGTTGTGATTTGTGTTGCGAACTTCTTTGAAAGATCGATCCTTTGTTTCTTCAATAGATGGATAAATTCATGAAGCTGACTTGGTGCCATAAAGGTATAGACAGGATAAGAAAACAGGAAAAGATCTGCTTTTTCAATCATGGGAAGTACAGATGAAAAGTCTTTTCTTAATCCATTGATTCTTTGCCCTGCATTCAGAATTTCAAAACTGTGTTCTGGATGCAGTTTCTCTAAATAAAGTACAGTTTGAAGGGTAATGCTGTTGTTTCCTTTGGGGGATCCATTAATCACTAAAATATTCATACAGGTACCTCGTTTTTATAAGTAAAGTGTAAAAAATAATGTCAAATGAGTCAAGAATAACAGTAGAAAAATTCTACTATTTAGTTTACTGAAAATTTGTTTTGATAGGACTAATGAAATGGATAAAAACATGATACAATACAAGTGAATAATCAGGAGGTACATATGATGCAGCATGAAATTACTAGAGCAATTCCTTTATTAGATGAAAAAGGAAACTTAACAGAAGCAGGGTATGCAAAGAAACTTCTTCCTATTTATGATCGTACAAAAGTCAAAGGCGGAAAAACTCGCCTTAAAGAATGGGATTATTATTATGTAGGGAATGATCAGTATGGTGTTTGTCTGACAATTGATGATAACTACCTGTATGGCTTGGATTCTATAACATTCTTATGGTTTGGTGAAAATCCATGGGAAGTTACTCAAAGTCCAATGAGAATCATGCCTAGAGGAAATACAGGCCTTCCTGAAACTTCTGTGCATGGAGTCAGCAAAACTGAAGGCAAGGGTTATTCTATGAAATTTGATGTACATCGAAGAGCTCGTGTTCTAGAAGCGCATATGGATAATTTTAAAGATGGTCAGCCAATTGATGTTCATATTGCACTGATGGATGAACCTGAAGAATCTATGGTGATTTGTACACCATTTGATAAGGAAGCACATTTCTATTACAATCAGAAAATCAATTGCATGCGTGCAAAAGGTACTGTAAAGATTGGTGAAGAAGAATATCGTTTTGAACCTGAAAGTTCATTTGGAGTGCTTGACTGGGGCAGAGGTGTATGGACTTATGAAAATACATGGTACTGGGGTTCTGCGTCTGGATTAGTGGATGGAGTAGACTTTGGTTTCAATATTGGCTATGGTTTTGGGGATACATCCAAAGCAACAGAAAACATGCTGTTCTATAAAGGAAAAGCACATAAGCTTTCTGAAGTAGAGTTCCATATTCCTATGAAAGAAGGCAAGGAAGACTATTTGTCATCTTGGACATTTACAAGTAATGATGGGCGTTTTGAAATGGACTTTGTGCCAGTGATTAATCGTTCTTCATTGACAGATTTAAAGATTCTTAAGAGTGATCAGAATCAGGTGTTTGGTCGATTTACAGGTACTGCAGTACTTGATGATGGTACAAAACTGGAAGTAAAGGATTTAATGGGATTTGCGGAAAAAGTCGCAAATAAATGGTAAACAGAAAAATGCTGACTCATTTGAGCCAGCATTTCTTTTAGAACAGTTTTTTCAGCAGGTCAGCTGCATCAGCCAGTTTATCAACTGTGATTTTAGCTTTGATGCCATCGATGACTTTTTCAATCAGTTCATCTGGAAGGTCAACATTCAACAGTTTTTCTAGTGCTTTAACTGGTTCGTCCATGAACTGTTTCTGAAGTTTTTCATCCTTCATGATTTTCTCAACTGCATCACTGATAATTTCCTTGATATCAATTTCCTTTGTTTTGTTTGTAGCCATAATTCTTCTCCTTTAACTATTTAATTCTATTTTATGACTTCGTTTAGTAAAAAAACAAGAGGAAACTAGGAAAAATGTAGCAGAAGGTTCATAATAGTGATAAACTACATGCGGAAAGAGGGCGTATTATGGATTCATTTGTGACTGCACTGAATGTTGTACTTCCACTTTTAATGCTGGTGGTTGTGGGATATCTGTTGAAAATGAAGCATTTCTTTAATGAAACTACTTTGAAACAGATGAATAAACTAGTCTTTTCATTGTTGATTCCTTGTTCACTTTTTAAAAGTATAGTGAACAG
>JAFULN010000080.1 GCA_017473335.1 Erysipelotrichaceae bacterium | reverse complement strand
ATACGTCAGTTCGATTTCTTCGCCATCACTTTCATCAATCATCAGATAGAAAATACGCTGCTCATCATCAATCAGGAAGACATTCCCCTCATTGTATTCTATATTGATTTCAGTCACGATACGAGTAAACTTCAGAATTTCATTGTTGTAGGTTAAGAATTCATTGTCCCAACGCAAATCAAATGTACCATAATCATACCCGAGCATTGCGCTTCCATCTTCCATAAACAACAGATAAGTTACTGGAGCTTCTTCTGTTCCCATTGGATGAGGTGTTCTGCCACGTTCAGTTTCTACTCGCAGGAAATCTGTGTATGGATGAATATCCTTACGTTCATTTCCTTCATAGCTGTTGCCTGCTTTAAAACTAGAAAGTGTTCTCATTCTTCCTTCACTATCTACTCCATACACTGTAAATCCACAACACGTTGTATAAGGATCTGTATCATCTTTCAGTGCTAAAGCTACAACCTTTTCCTTTAAACCAAAAGGTCTTAAAACTTCACTTAAGCCTTCTTCAAAAGTGTATTCAAATTGACCATCCCAGTAATTATGATAATGATCTGTATAAATCCTATAAACTTCTCCACTTGAAGTTAATCCATAAACATATCCCGCATATCCATCACAGGTAGAATATGAAGCTAACGCAATGAAATCACTCGGCTGACTGAACACATGAGATTCACCTGTCTGTGTCTTAATGATGCGCAGTCTTCCATTCTGAAGTTCCATGTAATACCCATAAACATAGACACTTTGATAAGTCGCATTGTCAGACTCAACACCCATGCCTCCTACTTTACCTAGAGCCTTCATATTATCTGCCTGCATCGGATCAAACCCCAGCAATTCAATGACTTCTGGATCCGATACAAAAGCATCTGTATTTCCTGCACTGATTGTGCAGTCTTCACACCAAGGTTCCAGATACTCTTTCAAGAATTCTGTATCTTTTTCAATCACTGCCAGTTTTCCATCCATCGCGATGAGATTACCCTCTTCAAACAACTCAAATGAAGATAATTCATTACCAGAAGCATCACACAATGATAAAGACAGGAAAAGTGCATTGCCATCTACAAGTGTACTTTGTTTGTTCAAATAAGTTTGTAAGTCTGCATCCATCACCTTGACCGTATCATTTTCAAACCATGATACAATCGTTTCTGTCCACTGATCAATGGAATATGTCTTTTTCGAACTTAAATCAGTCATTGTAACTTTTCTCATCTGATCTGATGATTTTAGCGTTACTTTTTCATCACTTACTGTTTCAGGATATTCACCAAACATCATCAAATAATCATTCAATAACGCATTATCTTCCATCCTGCTGAAATACTTGCCATCTTTTCGAATACGAATCAGTTCACTTTCTGTTATCACTTCATAGACTGATCCATCCAATTCAAACTGATATTCATAATCCCATGGCAGCTGACTTTCTGTATACGAAAGCTCCATCAGATTTGCCAGCAGTTCTCTTTCATGATCCTGCGTTAAATCAAATGTCATTCCATCTTCTAAACATATCACACGTACCTTTTCAGGCACTTTGTATTTTGGATCGCTTAAGAAAAATACAGGCACTGCCACACATACAACAAGTGCACAGACAAGCACCCAAAATGCTGGCTTCTTGTAGTTTAATACTGACTTCACTCGCTGTTTCACACTGACTTCTCCAAATGCTAAAGGACAAGCCAGAATCATGTTTCTTGGCACACTGCATGACAACAATGTCTTTGAATATTCAATCTTGTTTTGATCGCCTAGTGTCTTAATGACTTTTTCATCACATGCCATCTCAATATCACTGCACAACAAGAAATACGCAACCCAAATCACTGGATTAAACCAGTAGATTGTCAACAAAATATAGCCTAGGGGTTTCCACCAGTGATCTAAACGCTTAAGATGAGCTCTTTCATGAGCTAGTACATATTTTAATTCTGTTTCATTCAAATACGAAGGTACATAGATTTTCGGATTCAACATTCCAAGAATAAACGGTGACGACAAATCATCACAAATCCAGATATTCCCTTCTGTATTCAAAGATGCCTGTACCTGATGCACAATTTTTAGATAGCTGTAGATTGCATAACCTGCCATCACAAACATTCCAGACATCCATACCCAAGGCAGAACATCCATCCATGTGAGTCTTGTGTCTGGCTGAATATTTGAATCACCTACAGGAGCATTAAGTTCTATATTCTCCTGATTAGGAATAATGACCTGCCCCTCATTATTTGATGGTGTTTGAACATTTATAGTTGAATCTGGAACTGTCTCAATGATTTCATTTGGAATCATTGAGGTCGATGGTATCAAACTTAATGCACTCTCAAACGAGAAAGGCACGATCAAACGAATCGCTACAAACACCCATAAGAAACAAATCATGGATTTTGGTGCATTCTTAAACACAAAGCGTATCAATGCAATCACTAAAACAATCCATGATGCAGTGATACTCATATTCGCAATCTGTAAGAACAGTTCCTTCATCTCTGATCAGCTCCCTCTATCATATCCAAGATTTCCTGGACTTCTTTTTTAGACAATGGTTTACGCTTTGTAAACGCTGCAATAAAGGCAGGAAGTGAACCTTCAAATGCATCTTCTATAAACTTCTCAGAACGAAGTGAATCATATTCATCTCTAGAAATCAATGAAGTCACTAATCCATTGTTGTTGATGAAAAAACCACGTTCACACAGTTTCTTTAATACTGTATACGTTGTTGATTTCTTCCATTTCAACTGTGCCTCACAAAGCTTAACCAGTTCACCAGATGTCAGAGGTTCATTGTCCCATACAATCTGTGCAAACTGCGATTCCACAACTCCTAGCTTCATTTCTTCCATAATCCACCTCCAGGGTCTATTATCTATAGATCAATTACAGTCTATCGTTAATAGACCTGGTTGTCAATATGTAAAGAAAAAACTGTCAAAAAGACAGTTTATTAAGTTATGCATATTTTCTTAAATCTTCTAATGTCACATGTTTCTTTTGAATATTTTCAAATTTTACATCACAATATGGATTCTTAATCAAAATCCAATTCAGAATATCTTCTGAACATTCATTCTTAGAAACACCTATCATAATACGTTTCTCTTTTCCTTTTAAACGAATACGATCAGATACATTCTCTGAATAACGTTTTACAGCCCCTTTAAAGACACCATCATGTACAGCTGATTTGATTTCAGTGTATTTCATACGAACCATTTTACGATGACAGCACGCAATTACTTCTTTTTCAGTAAACAGTGCATTACGAATCATGACCATTCTAACATCATGTTCCCCAGTTTTATTAAAATAACTGCGAATATGAAGAAGCCATGTGACTACCACAAAAATCGTATACACCACATATCCTGCAAACACAGGAAAAAGAACCATCAACAAGGTCACTTTCTGACCATAGAATGCACTCACAGTTACAAGAAAGAGACTTAGCATCAAATGAAAAATCATCTCATTGAACACATAGCGATAAAACATCTTTTTCATAAGTATTCCCTCTTTCTACACTGATTATAACACACACAATAAGAAATGTAAGAAAAATAAAACTGTCAAAAGACAGTTTTGTGTTCCTTTCATCAATATTGTTCATCTTTTATTTCAATGAATTCTTTTTTATTCTTTTATCTACCAAGTCATATACTTCGTTATCTACTCTCATACCAATCACAATAATCAACATAATACCGTTTACTTCTATCAGTTGATAGACAATTCTGATTCCACTTGTACGCAGTTTGATTTTTAAAAATCCATGAAGTTTTGTATCAGAATGATTGCCAAGAGTTTTTTCGTATCCTCCTTGTTGTTCTGGCAAAGGATTGATAGAGACCCTATTTAAAGCTTTAACAACAAGTTTCCTCTGACTTCCATCAAGAGACTCAAAATCCTTTTAAGCTTCTGGTATGAACTCAATTCTCCATACCATTACTCAAATTCAACCTCATCCATCGCGTTGATTTCATCTTGGCTGATATTAAATCGTGCATAAACCTCTGAAGCAGGAATAGTTTCATTTGGATCAAACTTGGCCATTCTTTGTACAGCCATTTTCAACAGTCGAGCTTCTTCAATCTCATCCGCAAATCGAAGATATTCTTCTGGAGACATCAGCACACATTCAGGCACATTGTTTTTAATCACAACTTTTGGTCCTTCTTTTCGTACAGCCCCAAAAATTTTTCCGGCTTTTCCTTGATTAAACCACGAAATAGGTACTGTACCGTTTAATATTTTACGAATAGACATGGTATCACCTCAATATTATTATATGAAGCATTAACAAAAACATCAATAAATTTATCGATGTTTTCATCGATAAAATAAAACTGTCCGAAGACAGTTAATGTGTTTCATTGAACCAAAGTGGTTTATCAGTTTCCATTGCTTGTGCAACAGTTTTATATTTAAATCCATATAATCTTTGGAACAGTGCTTTGTTGTTGATACGAGCCATCAAGTTTCCTTTATGACGAACTTCAGATTTTGGGAAGAGTTTTTCAAGCTGTTCTGCTTCACTCACTTCTACAACCAGTTCAAATCTAAGCTGCAGACAATGATTCAGCATCTTCATCAAAGAACGGCTGTCCAAGTACACAATTTCCTGAATTGTAAGTGTTCCATTGACTAGATAGAGCACTGCATATCCGCTGATTTCACCTTTAGAATCATAGCACGCAATGATTTTTCCGCCCTGAGCTTCAACTTCATGTGCTAAATCTCTAAAATAGTTCTCATCACGCATCATCACTCCATCAAACTTTGCAGTAAACTGAGAATAGACTTTCATCAGATTCTTAAAATCCAAACGATAAGTAATTCCTGTATCTGCCAGCTGAGGCACATCTGCACGTTTAATCAGAATCTGTTTTCTCTTATAGACTACTTCAAATCCAAACTCTTTGTACAGTTCAGGATCATATGCCTGAATCAGTGTCACCAGTTCCTGATGTTCACACTCATCCAGTACTGCATTCATTAAACGATGAAAATGACCCTGATGACGATGATCTTCCTTTGTTGCTACCCCTACAATCATAGATGACTGAATCATCTTTCCATGAAGCATCAAACTATGTGGTGTCTTGATGGCACTGGAAATCACAGTGTTATCCTCTTTCAAGACAAAAGTCTGATGATTTCTGTAATAGCGGTCAAAAAAGAATTTGGTATATCCGCCATCATCAAAAGAGAAAGCTTCTTTCCATAGCGCTAATACCTGCGCTTTATCCTGTGGTAGTGCTTTAGTTACCATGTTGCTCACCTGCCCTGCACAAACGATATTTCTCAATCATAAAACTTGGATGATAGGCCTTTTTCGCCTGTCGCAGATTTTCCATTCCCATGTCATCTTCACGATTGACATATTGAAAATCAGGAAATTCATGAATCAGAAACTCTCTGCAGATTGCCTGATACAATCCACGTATCGATTCATCCGCTTTTTCAATATTTTCCTGACACATTCTTTCGGTCAGCACAGAACCAATCGCAAAAGCTTTCACCTGACCATCAATACGAATTAGTCCTCCCCTTGCAGGAAGTACTTCAAAGTGCTCTAGGACTCTTTTAGCCCCAGAAACATCATAGGCCAGACGCTCATCATCGACAACTGTCCATGTCTTCAAAAACTCTATGCACTCCTGTGCATTCTCACTTGTAATGGATTCATAACTCCATCTTCCATCATATTCCTTATAAAAAGCATTCAAATGATTACGTTTCTTCTGCAGTTTCTTTCCCGCAAAAGAC
>JAFULN010000079.1 GCA_017473335.1 Erysipelotrichaceae bacterium | reverse complement strand
GATAACCAAGGTCGTCCATCTATGAGAGATAGGTGTCCATGAGCTGTTCAGTTGATTTGATGTATTCATATCTTGCAGAACCATTTCCCGCAAGTCCTGCACTTCTCTTTAAGTTGCGGACATGTCTTTGCATCGCTACATCTCTATCTATCATAGTCGATCTCCTTGATGAATTGTTCTAATGATCATGCTTTTTTATAGCCAAGAGAAGCCTTTTTTCCAGCGATAAAGTTATAGAATGAATACTTGTTCATCCCAATGGTTTCAGCCATGCGGTTGTATGGAATGCCTTTGTTTCATTTCAGGTATTTACAGTGATTTCTTAATTCTTCTTGTTTCATTGAATCTTCCTTTCTTTAGGTGTTACGGAGAATGACGACCAAGAGGGGGGATACATTCAGGAGTTCTCCGAAATTCGTATCCCTTTCTCCTCAGTGGTGGTCAACATTCCCGCTGTGTGAGGTTTTAATCTATTATTAAAAAGTTGCTAAAACTTGAATTTGTTTCTTTTTGCTATTGAGTCTAAGTGTTCTTGTGTTATCCTGATCACTTCTACTTCTGGATCGTTGAGAATCGCACTTGTGCGATTCGAGACGCCTTTATTATTAGTTGATGCGTCAGCATCAACGGTATTTTCCATTGTACTATTCTCTATATTTATATTATTACTCATATGAATCTCGTCAGGCATAGAATCGAAATTCAGTCCATCGTCACGAGTTTCGTTTTTTGCTGAATTTCGTTTTTTCCTGCGAATTTCGTCGATCGGTTTCTGTGCTTTCTGATGAATCACGCGGTTCGCTGGATCATAATATCCTTTATCTTTTAGTTCCTTTAATCCATCTTTGAAAGAGTTGAGAGCGATGCCCCATTTATCTTTTGCGTGCTGTGGGGAAATATCCCAACTCACTTGTGGAGCATTGCTGAGTAAATAGAGGTAAACTCTGAGCGCAGAGGGGTTCAGGACAGTGCATGCATCTGCTAAATCATCTTTTCCATAAAGAGCGAAATTCGTTTCCTGTTTCTCTGGCTTGTCAATTCTTACTGTCTGTTGGTTAGCGAATTTCGGCATAGTATTGTCTCCCAAGAATGCCGTTGATCGCTGTTCTTAATTCGTTTGTGTCTTCAAAGTAGTAAACATTATACTTTGGCTGGTTGTAGTTAATTCCAAGTCTGACATGCTGGAATCCTTGCTTTTCGAGTTCTCTTGCCATTCATAATGACAGGATTGGAAGTAATGCTGTTTCGTGTTTAGATTTTTTGATCATTATTTAGATCTCCTTTCATTTTTTTCTTATACTATAATTTTACTAAAATTTTTTATGAGTATCAAAAAAGGGTGGAGTTGAAGCAGGCTGTTAAGCCACAGGAGTTGCAGTTGCTGTGTAATATGTTCCATTTGATAGTGGCACTGTGCAAGTTGCTTTTTCTTTAGGATGATGACGGACATATTCCGCTACGATTCGATTTGCTTCTAAAATTAATTCAAAATCTGTATTTGCTTCAATTTTGATAATTCTTCTTGTTTTCATATTTATTTACCTTTCACTTTCTAATAATTATTAACTTTTGGTTAAGCGGAGTAGATTGTTTCTTTCTTTGCGTAATTCGCAAGGCTTGGTGCAGATGCCACAGGGAGTACGTTTCCAGTAGCTTCAAGCGAGAGCATGCAGTTTTTGTAGTTAGGGAATTGAGCGTTGAACCAATCGCATACATACTTGTAAGGACTTGCTAGAGGCATTGAAAGTTCTTTAACGATTTCGAACATTTCAACGAGTTCATCAGCGTTCTTGTAAGTATTCATGTGTCTGAGCATGTTTTCATAAGTGAGACGCTTGTTTTTCTGAGTTGTAGTAACTTTGCGTCCTGCTTCGACTACGAGTGTAATTGCTGGGAAATCTTCTTTGATTGCTTTCAGAAGCTGGTATTCTTTGGAAGTGATGTCCTGAGCGTTTTTGTAGAACTTATAGTTCATAGTAATTGTGTTGTTAGTGAAGTTGATCTTGTAACCTTTTACTGTTGAATTGTTCTTAGTCATTTTATTTTCCTCTACTTTCTTCTATTAGGTTAAGCCTGATATGCTACTGTGTCGTTTTCAGAAGTTTCTTCAAAGAAATAATCGAATTCATCTTCTTCTTTGTTTTTCTTAGAAAACTGATCCATCATATTTTTACTTTCTTCTAATTCGTTTTCAAATTTCTGTTTGAACCATGCGAGAACATAACGATAAGGGCTTGGATAGATTGTTGACTGTTCTTTGATCATTTTCATTTCTTTGAGTAATTTCTTTGCATCATCACGAGTGAGAATGTATTTGATCATGTTATCGTAAGTCATATTCTTATTTGTTTCTTTTTCAGAATTCTTCTTGATCTTTCTAACAGCGATTTTAATGTTTGGATTTTCGATCATGAATGCTTTCATCATTCGGTATTCTTCTGTTCCGTAGATCATAGCCTGCTTCTGGAACTTCTTTGTAACGATTGCAGTTGTTGTGTTGATGATTGTGATTGTAGATGTAGTTTTCATAAGTTTTGCTCCTTTGAGGGGTTGCCTCTTTTTCTTTAACTTTATGGCTACATTATACCAGTAGCTATACCTCCACATTGAACATAAGTGTACAACGTTAAAAAATAAACAAAAATTTTTGAAAAACAAAAAATAGTAAAGGAATAAAAGAAAAAAGTGATAGAAACTAATTGAAAAGTGACTACTCCTTAATAAAAGTTGATGATTTAGAGTGATTAAGAATAAATTATACTGAATTGCTGTGATTAGCTTCGATATATTTAGATTAAAAACCAACAAAAAAGAAAAAAACCTTTTGACAAAGGAATAAAATGGTGCTAGTATATCTAGGCAAACGTCGAGAGCGATGATTAAATCAGTTGGATTCAATTTCAATCTGATCAGGATTGACTGCATAAAAACGTTTCGCTGTAACCATTTATTTGCCGGCTTAGCTCAACTGGTAGAGCAACTGATTTGTAATCAGTAGGTTGTGGGTTCAAGTCCTATAGCCGGCACCACTTATATGCGGGTGTAGTTCAATGGTAGAACTTCAGCCTTCCAAGCTGACTACGTGAGTTCGATTCTCATCACCCGCTCCATAACAAATTCAACTGCTGGAATGCAGTTTTTTTTGTGTTTTGATTGTTTCATAATACAAGATATGTAAATATTAAATATTTATACTATAATCTAGTTAGATTGTGAGGAAACTATATGAAGAAAATTATTTGTGTTTTTCTGGTATGTTTATTGATAGGATGTTCCAACTCTGGTCAACAAGAAGATTTACCTGTAGAAAATAATCATCCTGCTGCGGATGATTCAGTATCTGATCAGCTGATGCCACAGGGAAAAACACGAGGTGAATGGATAGAATACATTCAAGAATCTGGTGTATTTCATGAGTATTGTTCAAATGTAGAACTGATTACTTATGATGAGATGAAGAATTCTTATGAGATTAAAGCTCAGCCAAAAGATGTTCCTACGATCGCTGTTTCTCAAAACAGTGATGGTACTTTTACTGCAGTACGTAATTACATCATCACTAAATCATTTACCTATGAAAAAAACAATGAAATGCGTCGTGCAGAGTTAACTGTAACAGTTTTATTGAATCAAGGTAAAGAAGACTTTGTTACATGTTTATTGTATGTACCTGATTCTGATGTGAATAATTATCATTTTTATTATGAGCCTGATTTGAAAGTTATTTATCAGAATGGAAAATCAGATGTAATGAAGTTCGCAAATGATTTACAGACTAAGATTGTTGATTACTGCCAACAGGTAATGGAAGAAATAGAGACACTAGAACCAAAAGTTTATGGACTGATGGAAACAATATTAAATGAAAAAGGATTTAAAGACATTGTCTGGAAAGATGTACACCATATGGATACTTTTCTTTTGAATGATATTGATGAAATCTATCCTTTGATAGTTGAATCTTATGAAAATTCAGAGTATTCAGTATTGCCAGGTTATTACGTGATAAAAATGGATGATTTGTATGGGGTTGTAGATTCAAAAAGAAATGTTTTGCTGGATTGTGTTTCGAAAATTATGCCATTTGCGAATGATTACACCACAGAGTTTCATCTGCACTATCATCCATTTATAGAATTAGCAGTACAGAAAAAGAGCACAGATGATTCACCATTTAAAATGTGTCCTATGGGACATGGAGGCAATAATTTTATCTATGTTGCGGATATGGAAACCAATGATTTGAAAAAGATAAAATTATCAGATGATGGTCCAGGGATTCCTGAATCCATTGATTTATCTTTTATGAATGATGATGCAGGTATCTATGAACAGGCTAAAGCATATAAAATGGATCATGGTATGGATGATTCTTATGTAACAACAGGTAAATTTGGCGTGTTTAATCGTCAAGGAGTTGTTGGGTCCGAGCTTTATTCTGATGCATTTCCTACAATTGGAAAGCTAGTCCCTGTAGCAGATGAAGCGAATCTGTGGGGTTATGTGGATGCAAATGGGAATGAAGTAATTCCTTGTGAATATGAAGCTTCATTGCCTCTGTATCGAGGTGAGAAAGCTTGGCCAGTCATCAATGATTGTGTAATATTAAAAGATGGACAAACAGGCAAATATGGAGTCAAAGATACTGCAGGTACAACCATCGTTGAATTTGATTATGACTTTATAGGCTGGATTGATGAACATCAGATGGTTGGACGCGTGGATAATGTCTGGTATCTCTATACATCTGATGGGTGGGTTGTGAATGATGAGTAATACAAAGATAAAAGCACTATTTTTTGATTTGGATGGAACACTTTTAAATAGTCATCAGCGTATTTCTGACAAGACAAGGGATTGTCTGATTCAGTGTCGAGAACAGGGGATTCAATGTTACATCTCCACAGCTCGTCCTAAAACACTGGATAAGATGCTGCCAGGATGGACAAAAGATACGTTTCAGTTGTTTGATGGCGGTGTGTTCTGCAATGGTGCCTGTAGAATCTATCATAAGAAACAGGAATATACCTTTATTGATCCTTGCGCAGTAAAAGAATGCATTGAGATTGTGAATCGTATTTCAGATCTTCACTTTGTGCTTCAGATGGAAGATGAAGTCCATGCGTTTAATTATGAATTCAACGAAGCGCATATTAATGAATGGGGACTTCAGGATCGAAACATTGTCCCATTAAGTGAAGCTCCTATGGAGAAAACTGTAAAAATCATGATCTATACAAATAATCTTGTGGATCGTACAGGTAAGCTTCCAGATGAATTGATGAGTCTTCTTCAAAATAAAATAGGGCACTGTACAAATCTCTATTTAACCGATCAGGGTGAAGTGATTATGGTGATGCCTAAAGGAGTATCCAAGTACTATGGTATTGAGAAGATAAGAAAACATCTGCTTTTAAAAAAAGAGGAGATAGCGGTATTTGGTGATGATACCAATGATTTGGAAATGCTGAGTGCATACCCGAACAGTGTTGCGATGGGAAATGCTCACGATGATATTAAACAGATAGCTTCCATGATTACTCTAAGTAATGATGAGGATGGAATTGTCTTTGCGCTTCAAAAACTTCTTAAATAAAAACTTCTCTGTTTATTATGACAGAGAAGTTTTCTTTTTCTTGGGGATAAGATACAATGCGGAAAGTGCATAGGTCAAAATCAGTGCGATACCAAAAGGTGTTTCTTTAATGATTTGCCCTGTTTCACCCATTCCCATGACAATCAGAATGATTCCTGCAAGAATGCCAAATAGAGCACCTAAGATTTGACGTTTTGCAAGTAATCCACTGCCTAAAAAAGTTAAAAACACTAGACAGTA
>JAFULN010000078.1 GCA_017473335.1 Erysipelotrichaceae bacterium | reverse complement strand
ATTGTCATAACCAATTGCGATACCTCGTTTTGCAGCTTCTTCCCCATTGGCATTGATATAGTTGGCAAAACCTTGATTTGCCTTACGGATAGTATGAACATTAATACGGTTGCATCCTACGCCCAAAAGGCCTCTCATACCTGCTGTACCAAATTCAATATTAGTATAGAATGCGTCTTCAATCTGCTTTTCATTCAGAGTATCAAGTTCAGCTCTGAGTTTAGCATCAAGATTTGGATGGTTTTTCCAGATTTCATATTGATTCATTTTCTATTCCTCTTTCTTCTATTGATATTATCATTATATCATGTTCTAAGCGCTTTCACACATGTTTTTAAAGTTTTTGGGATCGACAAATACTGATTGTTCTGACAAACTGCTGCTTCACAAAAGGAACTTGTGCCTCTATTTGCCATCCAGATTCCTTTAACAGTTCCCTCATAGGTCCAACACTTACCAAAATCAGCTCATCAGCCAGTTTTCTAGCTCCCTTGAGAAGTTCAAGCTGCATTTGTTCCTCTGCTTTTTCCATCACACCATAAGGAATATCCAAAATAGCGCAGTCAGCATGAATGTCTGCTTCTCTCATATCCATGCACTGTACAACTTCCGGATAACCATAATAAGCACAGTTTTGATTTGCATTCTGCGCAATCGGAGGATTCATCTCGATGCCTATAATATCATAGCCAAGATGTAGACCTTCCAGCACAACAGTCCCCACACCAGCACATGGATCAATCAATGTACGACTACGATCATTTCTTCCAGACAATGAAATCAGAATACGAGCTAGGCGCACAGGCAGTGAATAAGTATAGGAATGAGGCTTATTCTGATGTTTCAGCCAGCGCTTTTCCATTTTTTCAACAGTACCAAAATACCATTTTCCTTGATGATGAACTACACCGTACAGCACTTTAGGATCTTTTAAAGAAAAATCCCCTTCAATAGCAGTACCCAATCTTCGACAAACAGACACCTGTACATGATAATCAACATGCGTATGTCTTCCAAGAAAGATCACCTTATATACATCACTTTCTAAGTTCATTGCTTCAACTTTTTCACACAATTCATCAGCACTGTTTCCCTCAGCAATAATCTTCATCTTTTCATGCATGAAGGGACTATGCTCACCCGATACATCCTTTTCACTGATTAAGACCTTTCCATTACATTCAACACCAAAAAGAGCCTTGCATTCCAGTGCAAACAGCTCAGTATCCATTTCACGATAATTCATCACATAACAATACATAGTTCTATTGTAACAAAAAGACAAAAAAAAGACAGCTCACAGCTGTCCTTTTATTCACAAATTAAGCAATAACCTTCTGAGTACGCAGAACTTCTACGATAGAGTTGATTGCAAGCTCTTCATCCACACCATCGCAAGAAATGACTACTTCAGACTGAGTAGGAATGCCCAAAGACATAACACCCATAATAGACTTCATGTTTACTGAACGACCCTTAAACCCAATGTTTACATCGCATTTGAATTTGCTTGCTGCATTTACCGCAACAGTAGCTGGACGAGCATGCAGTCCTACTGGATCCACAACCAATACAGAAACCTGTTTCATTTTCGAAATTCCTCCTAATAACCTAGCTTCATTTTAAACCATTTTTAAAGCGGTTACAAGTGCAAAATCACTTATGATAAGGCTCGTTACGGAGAATCTTAAACGCCCTGTAAACCTGTTCAAGTACCAAAAGACGTACAATCTGATGAGGAAAAGTATTGTCAGAAAGTTTCCACGCAAAATCTGAACGTCTCCTTAATGCATCGCTCACTCCAAGCGATCCCCCAATCACAAAAGTGATATCCGATGACTTGTATGTTTGAACATCTTTGATTATCTCTGCAAACTTTTCACTTGTCATTGTCTTTCCATGAAGATCCAGCAAAATGACATAATCCCCACTTTTTATTTTTTTCAGTGATGCTTCACTTTCCTGTTCAATGACCTGTTGATTTTGTGCTAAAGAATTGCTTTGAGGAGCCACCAGTTCTTCCGTCTCAATGATTTCTACTTTTGTATATGCACCAAGGCGCTTCAAATATTCTCCAATCAGCTGTATTAATGCTTTTTCTTTGCACTTTCCTACACAAACAAGCTTAATCATTGCAGTGTAACCATCACTTTCGATGTTTCATTGCCTCTTAGAACTGTCAATTCAACAACGTCTCCAACACTGCACTCATACAATAGTGTACGCAGTGTATTGTAGTCGGTCAGCTTTGTACCATTGAATTCCAAGAGAATATCGCCCACCTGCATCAGTGCAAGTTCACAAGGTCCCATTTTTTCCATAGAACGAATGTACAATCCATCTATTCGATCCAGCTGAATAGATAACTGACTTTTCTGATACGCAGTTAACTCTGAAATTGTAGTCGTTGAAATACCTAGTGTCGGACGAACAACCACCTGATTTTCAATAATCATACGTACTACTTCTTCAACTTCTTCAACAGGTACTATCAAAGCTTCTTTTTGTGTCGATAAACGCAAAGAAGAAATACCAATCAATTCTCCCTGCATATTAACTACAGCCCCGCCAGAAGTACCATCAACAATATCCAGATCTGCAACCAGTACATTGAGTTCATAGTTTTGATTTTGCTGAATCTCTGCATAGTAAGAACGATTCATTCCTGATAATACACCCACTGAAATTGACGGTGAATAATCACTTCTTCCTTCACTGCCAATAGCAATCAGCCACTCTCCTAGTGACAAAACAGATGATTCTCCCAAAGAAACAGGCACACAGGTAAAAGAAGGTTCTGTGCTAATCACTGCTAAATCTGTCAAATCATCGACTCCCAGCAATGTCCCTGCAACGCGTTCCCCATTATCAAATGTCACTGATATTTCAGAAACACCCTTTGTATAATGCGCATTAGTCACAATGACTGCCTGATTCTCTGAAACAGAAACAATCACTCCACTTCCCTCATAAACAGAAGAAGAAGTATCCATCATTTCCACATGAACCACAGATGCAGAAGCCTGATCAATTACTTTCGTCAAATCTGTAGAAAAACCAGTCACTGTTTTATTCACATGAGTTACTGTATCTGTTCCATCTTCATCAAGCTTTTGTTTCAAATCATTAATCTGATACGTCAAAAAACCACAGTACAGCACCATACATGCCAGTGCCAGAATCAAAAGTTTCTTCATCTTGATCCTCCTTTTATACATTCTTTCTGCGCGGCAGCTTGCAGAATACCTTTGTAGTCTTTAAGACAGCCCGAAACCACAGATAATGCTCTTACAGGCGTATTTGCCTCTTCACTTAAGTGAGCTAATGTAATTTCTTTTGTATTTTCTCCAATCATCAATGACAATGCACGACCACAGTCTTCATTGCACAAATGTCCCTGATCCGAATAAATCCTAGATTTTGTCGCAAATGGACGATTTGTCTTCATCAGCATCTCTACATCATGATTACTTTCAATGATATAGTAATCCAGATTCTGCATCATCTGAATATTAAGTTTGGATACATAGCCTGTATCTGTTAAATAAGCAAGCTTTTCTCCCTCTGACTCAAACAGATAACCACAGCACCCCTGAGCATCATGTGAAGCCGCAAGAGGTGTAATTTGAATGTCCTGAATCTGAAATGTCTGATACGGTTCTAAACGAATCCCAACATCCAGCTCACAAACACTGTAAATTGGAAGATGAGAAAAGACACGAAGCTGCTGAATATGATCTGAATGTGCATGTGTAATCAACAGTGCATCCAAATCAGAAAGATCAATACCGCACTCTTTCATCTTTTCAAATAAATATTTTTTAGTAAAACCACAATCCAGCATGAGAGTCGTTTCTCTAGTTTGCAGTATCCAGCAGTTCCCTTTTGAACCACTGCACAATCCAATATATCTCATATTAGTAGCTGCATCCTAAATAACGGCAAGGATGAGGGCGTGTTCCATCTTCTTTCAAAATGAAGAAATGAATATGAGGTCCTGTCGCAACCCCAGTTTGTCCAATCTGTCCAATGATTTCACCAACGTCCACATATTCGCCAACATCCACAAATGCAGGCTTGTTCAAATGTCCATAATAACTCTTTAAACCATTGTTGTGATTGATAATCACATGATAGCCGCCTATGCTGTTATAGCTTACCGTTTCAACAACACCTCTATCCGATGCATAGACATTGCCATAACGATGATACACATTGATGATATCAATTGCACGATGCCCTGCATAGCATCCAACAGTACAAGTTATACGAGGATTATCTGTCGGCCATCTAAATTTCCCAGTACCTACTCCTGGAATAACCATTGTACCTACTCTCAGAATTTCATTGACAGGCATTTGAGTCTGCTGCTCAGAAGCCAGATAATAAGATGAATACTGTCCATTGACATATGTTTCAATGTACTTAGAATTCTTATATCCATTTTGTGCTTCACGCACAACTTCAAATGCTCCTTCTTTTAATGTATCATCCAGCTCAATCTCTGTTTCTCCCGGATAGATTTCTTCTCTTCGAATCAGTTCTACCTGTACTTCTACATTGATAATCGGCTCCAAATAGCGCACATTCAGCTGTGTTCCTGGTTCCAAAAGCTGTGTTGTACTTAACAGAATATCATTGTTCAAAATCATGACCTGTGTCCCTGTCAGCCCAGTTTTTGCACCTACTCCATCTACAGTGTCTCCTTCGACGGTCGTATAGTATTCCTTCGTCTGATTTTCACCATAGCTCAAATAAGACAAAATTTCCTGTTCATTCTGAAGGATCTGATCTACTTTCGCAACTGACTGATAAACCGTGATTGTTTCCTGTATCTTTACAGATATCTCACGTGACCCATACGTTGTCAGTTCAGGAATTTGCTGATTATTGCGCACATAATTCAAAGTATCTTTTGAACAGAAATACAATAAAAACTTGTCACGCGCATTATAAAAGTCTTCTATGTTCTTTACATAAATCGTATCATAAACACCATTCGAGTCTGAAAACTCAATTGCATTCACCACAACCCCATAAGAACGATTAGTCTTTAAATACTGAATGATTTTATCATCAATATCTTCATAATCATATAAACTTAACTCTTTTGAAATATATACATCTTCACCAAGCCCCAGTGAAGTCTCAGGGTAATCTTCTTCATACTGTTCATGATAAACATCTTGAAGAAACTGCTCTATTTTTGAATAATCTTCTACTGCACCCAAAAGTTTTCCTGATTCATAAATAAATGTTGTTTCTGCAGGAACATTGTAGACGCCTTCAACTTCCTGATTAAGCATTGAATCATAAGAAAGATTGACATTGTTTAATCCACTGGAAGTATCACTGAAACTGACATTCGGAAACAAAAGTGCCATACCTATACTAAATAGGAAAGCTACTGCCAAAAATACAAATTTCTTCATGGCTATACCCCATCATATTCAAATGCAGGATTCTTAAAGGAATTGATATTTCTTTCAAAGGACAGTGTAATATTGCGAGTTGCCCCATTACGATGCTTTGCGATGATAACATCAACACTTTCATTTGTCACAGATTCATCTTTATCTTTCAGCTTCTTATAATAAGCTTCACGATACAAAAACATAACAATATCGGCATCCTGTTCAATCGCACCAGATTCTCTTAAGTCAGAAAGCATTGGAATCTTTTCAGTACGTTCTTCTACTTTACGAGACAGCTGTGACAACGCAATCACTGGAACTTTTAGTTCACGTGCCAAAGCTTTCAAGCCGCGTGAAATCTCAGAAACTTCCTGCTGACGATTATCCTGATTCTTTCAATTACCTGTAATCAGCTGGATATAGTCAATCAC
>JAFULN010000077.1 GCA_017473335.1 Erysipelotrichaceae bacterium | reverse complement strand
AAGCTGGAGATCAGATTGCATCAGATGGACGTATTATTGAATGCTGGAATCTGCAGGTGGATGAAAGTGCGCTGACAGGAGAAAGCGTGCCTGTCAATAAGCATGCAGATGTGATTGATAAGGAAGAAGTACCTCTGGGAGACCAGAAAAATATGGTGTTTGCAGGAACGGTATGTACGTATGGACGTGCTTTGGTGTGTGTAACAAGTGTTGGTACAGGCAATGAAGTAGGTAAGATTGCAGATATGCTGATGAACGCGGAAACTGAACAGACGCCTTTACAGTTGAAACTGGCTCAGATTTCAAAGATTATTGGTGCATTGTGCATTGGTATCTGTGTGGTTGTCTTTGCGCTGGAAATGATGTCTGGAATGGGTGTTTTGGAAGCATTTAAGACCGCTGTTGCACTGGCAGTTGCGGCAATACCAGAAGGACTTGCGACAGTTGTAACAATCTGTTTAGCACTAGGTGTATCGAAGATGGCGAAGCAGAATGCAGTTGTGCGTAAGCTGCCTGCTGTAGAAACACTGGGATGTTGTTCAGTTATCTGTTCAGATAAAACAGGGACACTGACACAGAATCGTATGACAGTTACGGATGCTTATACACTGAAAACAGGAAGAGTAAAATTCAGTCCTGAAAACAGTGAAGAAATCAGAACGTTGATGGCTTATTTTACATTGTGTTCTGATGGGGAAATTCGTATTGATGATGATGAAATGAAAATGATGGGAGATCCTACTGAAACAGCTTTGGTTTATGCAAGCTGGCTGATGAAGGACAAGAAAGCAGACTTAAGTCAGAAACATCCTCGTTTAGATGAAATTGCGTTTGATTCAGGACGCAAGATGATGAGTGTATTTGTTAAGGATGGCGATGGAGTTCTTCAGATTACAAAGGGTGCTCCAGATGTTGTTTTGGCACGCTGCAAGACAAATAGTGAAGAAGCATTGAAAGCTAATGAACAGATGGCTTCAGAAGCTTTGCGTGTTTTGTCAGTTGCGGTGCGCAGATATGATAAGCTGCCTGAAGTGATAGATTCTTCTTTGGAAAATGAACTGGAATTTGTTGGTATGGCTGGGATGATTGACCCTCCAAGACTGGAAGTCAAAGATGCCATCGCAAAAGCTCAGAAGGGCGGAATCCGTACCATCATGATTACTGGGGACCATCTGATTACTGCAGCAGCTATCGCAAAGGATTTAGGTATTCTTCGTGGGAATGAAACTGCAGTATCTGGGACTCAGCTGGCTCAGATGAGTGAGGAAGAATTGGATCAGAGATTGGAAAGCATTAGTGTTTATGCGCGTGTTGCTCCTGAACATAAGGTTCGTATTGTCAATGCATGGCAGAAAAAAGGTCATGTTGTGGCAATGACTGGGGATGGTGTCAATGACTCTCCTGCATTAAAGACGGCAGATATTGGCTGTGCAATGGGTATCACAGGGACAGATGTTGCAAAACAGGCAGCTGAAATGGTGCTGATGGATGATAACTTTGCGACAATCATTTCTGCAGTAAAACAGGGACGTAATATCTATGACAACATTCGTAAGGATGTTCAGTTCTTACTTTCAAGTAATATTGGTGAAGTACTGACAATCTTCTGTGCTTCTGTATTAAACATGTTCCCTGGTTTTGAACTGGGAGTTCCACTGCTTCCAATTCATTTGTTGTGGGTGAATCTGATTACTGACTCTATGCCTGCCTTTGCGTTAGGTATGGAACAGTCGGATGATTCTATTATGGAACGTGCCCCTCGTCCTAAGAATGAAGGTTTCTTTGCGCATCATTTGGGATGGACAATCGCATGGCAGGGTGTCATGATTGGGTCACTGACTTTAATCTCCTATCTGATTGGAAACAAGATGTCCCATGATATTGGTATGACCATGGCTTTTCTGACCTTGTCTATGGCACAGCTGGTTCATGCGTTCAATGTAAAAGATGATCGTTCCATCTTGAATGCATCTGTCTTCTCTAACAAGTATCTCTGGGGTGCATTTGCGCTGGGACTGGTTCTTCAGTTCACTGTTATTTATATTGCGCCACTGGCAGAATTGTTCTCATTGACTCCGCTGAATCTTACTCAGCTGTCAATCGCAATGGGGTTGGCTTTTTCAACATTAATTATTTCAGAAGTTGTAAAATTTCTGGTACGCAAGTAATTTTAGGGCGGCTTAAGCAAGCCGCCTTTTACTAACTCAAGCATCACTTGATAGACACAATATTTCTCTTTAACTATAATGAGAACATAAGTAGGGAGAGAGCTTATGCTGAATACACAGGAAATTGGGAAAAAGATTGCAGAACTTAGAAAGAAACATAACATGACACAGATGGAGCTGGCGGATGAAATGGAGGTTAGCTACCAGGCGGTTTCGAATTGGGAACGTGGAAATTCAATGCCTGATATTGCGAAACTTCCAGATTTAGCACAAATATTTCATATCAGCATTGATGAACTTTTAGGTTGTTCAAAAGAATCAGAGATTGTTCAGAGTTTGATAGAAGATGAAAATACAGTGATTTCTGTGGATGAACTGTGTGAGGTTGCACCATTGTTGAGACCATCAAAAACTGAAATGCTGATAGATCATAGTTTGTCGGAATCTATTCATAGTAAATCTGCCATAAAAATAGCTCCTTTTGTTTCAGAAGACTATTTGGATGAAGTGTTGATGCAATGCGAAGATATTGATGTTTCAGATTTAGTGAGACTAGCACCGTTTTTAAAAAAAGATACTTTAACTAGAATCATGCATCAAAATCATTGTGAAAAGCTGAAAGTAAAAGAAGTGATATCATTAGCACCGTTTTTAGAACAAAAAGTACTGGATGAATGGGTATTTCGTACAGATTTTACACATCATTTAGGTGGATTATCTGCGATTGCACCATTTGTATCCAAAGAGGTACTTGTAGAACTGTTTCAAAGGTGTAAAGAGGATCTTCATGTGAAGGAATGCTGCGCACTTGCACCTTTTCTTCCAAAGGGAATATTAAATCAAATGGTGATGGAACATCAGGGAGAGTTGATGGAACTGTGTGGTCTTTTGCCTTTTATCGATAAGGAATATCTGAACTTACTTGCCAAACGCTGTGTAAATGAAAAGAACTATCGATTTTTAAGTATGATTGCACCTTTTCTATGAAAATCTTTTAAATTAACATTTCATTAACAATTCTCCTATAATTCATTGATAAATCAAGAATAAAATCTATTTGTAAACGTAAAGGAGAATTAAAAATGAATACAAATGAATTTACAAACAAGGTAGTTGAAGTGGTAGAAAAGATGAGCGAAACAACAGTTGAAGGATATAAGAAGATTGAAAATGGTGTTGTAGAAGGCTATAAGAAAGTAGAAGATAAGTTTACTGAGGTGTTTCTGGATGAAGAAGGAAATCTGAAAGATGGAGGCATGGCTGATAAGGCAACAGGTGCATTCCATAAGATTGAAGATACAGTAGTAGGGACATTCAATAAAATCTCAGATAAGTTTGTAGGCAGTTTTCTGAGTAAAGAAGGCGAATCAGTAGAAGAGGCAAAGACTCGTATTGCGGATGAACAGTCTAAGCGTGAAGCTGCTCAGAAAGAAATGATTGAAAGAAGTATTGAAGCTGCAAAAAATGCAGGTAAATGAAAAGAAACGATGAATGACAACACATTTTCAGCTTCTTATTCATTTTCTAGAAATGAAGAAGTGTTGAAGATGCGTCACAAATATCAAAATGTAGAAATATCATCATTTCAAGCTGATATGATGATTCAATGCAGTGCCTTGGTGTTTGGACTGATGCTTGCAGAAAGTATTATTTTTAAAATCATATTGTAAGAAGACAAGTGCTGAACTTGTCTTTTCTAGTTTAATAGGATAGTTCTATCAGAGCTAAAGAAAAATACGTGCCAGTCATTTTTGGTTGGCACGCACTTAAAAAGATGGTTTTATCAGATGCTTCTATTTGGAATTTAATACGATACTTTTACGATACAGGGAATCTTGATGACGTTTTCAACATGGAGGATCTGTTATACCTTCTTCTCTAAGGAATAAGGCTTCTATGACGATATATGCACAGAAACCTTGCGTCTTGAGAATTGTCTGATGGAGTATTCTGTTGTCTATGCAGAATTCATCATGAATTCAGACAAAGATTTTGATGATAAATATGATAATCTGGATGAACTCTATGATGTGGTTTATGAGGATGCAGGAGACGAAATCTATGATGAGATCTACGATGGCATCTTGGATGAAATGTATGATTTGTTCTATGATGGGATATTAGATGAAGCATATGATAGTGTTCCTTACGAAAAATGGCTCGATGCTTGTTCGGATGAATATGAAATGTGGTTAGATGCATGTTCTGAATGCTATGAGATTTGGTTAGATACTCGTTCGGACATCTAGGAATTCTGGCTTGAAATGCGAAGTGCTACATTTGGAAAAGATGAAGAAGAAATAAATGAAGTCATTACAGATTTCAAAGAAGATGTTGAGGACCTAAAGGAAGATCTTCCAAAATAGACAAAGTTTTGCAGGCAATGGAGCTTCCACTGTCTTTTTTCGTCACAAAAAGTTCACAAAAATATTTAGCACTCTCTATTGACGAGCGCTAAATATGGTGGTATAACATAATCAGAAACAGGAGAAAGAAAGAACCACGAGTTCATGATTCTTCCTAAACATCCCCAGTTTCAAAAACTATATTGAAAAAGGAGTGATGATTATGTTTAAACCTAGTATTTTTGGAGAAGATTTATTTGACGAATTTTTTGATGATTTCTTTGATTTCCCAGTCATCGATGATCGAGAAATGAAGAAAGCGCAGAAAAAACTGTATGGACATCATGCAGCAAACATGATGAAAACAGATGTGAAAGAACAGGAAGATTGCTACGAAGTAGACGTTGATCTTCCAGGATTTAAAAAAGATGAGCTTTCTTTGGAACTGAACAACGGGTATTTGGTGATTAGTGCAGCGAAAGGTCTGGATAAAGAGGAAAAGGAAGAAAAGACAGGAAAATTTGTTCGTCGTGAACGTTATGCAGGCAGTATGAGCAGATCGTTCTATGTCGGCGAGGATATCAAGCAGGAAGACATTCACGCTAAATATGAAAGTGGAGTCTTGAGATTGTCCATTCCAAAGCCAGAAGAAAGAAAAGCTCAGATAGAGGACAAGAAGTATATTGCCATTGAAGGATAAGGCCCTTTCTTCAAATAGACTATAGACAACAATTGAATAGGGTTTTACAGAGCAGTCATGCATTACGGCGTGGCTGCTTTTGTTTTAGTTGCGAGTGAATATGGTATATCAACGATAGATAAGGAGTGGAATATGTCAAAATTTATCGTTGAAAAGAAGGGTGTGTTTGGTGCTGTTTATCCTGATACTGGACTATATCTGAAGCATTCAACAACAACCAAAGACAAAAACAATGCATACAAATTCTCAAATCTGAAAGATGCACAGAAAGTCGCTAACAAATTGAAGGGAGAAGTCATTGAGATTCAAGAATCTTCCCAAGAAACTCGCGAATATGATCTAATCCATTGTAAAGAATGCGCATATTTTGACTCAATCAACTGTAGACGCACCAATATGCCAACAGATTACAATGATTACTGTAGTCGAGGCTTGAGAGACTACAAGAAGGAAGGAAAGGCGTAATGGCTTTTTTTCTTTTTTAAATGAAGGATATTATGTTTATAAAACAGTGCTGGAATTCTAAAGTGAACTTTGCGATAATAAAGAAAAAGAGGGAGATTGAATTATGATTTTAGATGATTATCAAAAAAGAGTCGACCAGTTGTTTGAACAGGTAAAAACAACACAAAGAGAAAATATTATTACTGCAGGTAAAATGATTGCGGATACAATTGAAGCTGGTGGTAATATTTATTTGGGTGGTATTTGTCATTCTATCGAAATGGATTTGTTTAATCGAGGTGGAGGACCTG
>JAFULN010000076.1 GCA_017473335.1 Erysipelotrichaceae bacterium | reverse complement strand
TGGAATATGCTTTGGTTGGAACTTGTCTGGAAGATGCAGTGACTACTCATGTTGAAGCACCTTCTATGGAATCTATTGACTATCACTATGAACTGGATGGAAACTTCCGTGTAGGTGATGGTGTAGTGATTTGTGCTCGTACACAGGTCTTTACAACTAGAAGCCATGTTGCGGTTGTGAAGGGATTAAGCTCTGGAAATCCTGAACTGTTTGGTATTTATGACAGTTTTGGTGAACCAGTGACTTTGAAATGGTAATAGTCTATGAAAGGTAATTATGATAAACAGCATCGTTTAGCACTGCATAATCCATATGGTTCTGTTGTAAAAGTGCTGGATGCAAAAGAAGATGATATTTTAGTAGGGATTAAGAATGTTGCGTCTATTCCAAATACATTGATGCATAAACTTGAACCTCATGGCTTCTCACTTCATACAATTGACAAGAAATCTCAGCTGGCTGGTCGAGCTGTAGACACTGAACTGATCAATCCAATCACAGGTCATTATATGTCTGGATCTTCTTCAGGAACTGCATTGAATGTTTTTGCGGGCATTAATGATTTGGGGATTGGAAATGATGGTGGGGGCAGTGTGCTGGCTCCCGCGATGTGTGTCAATATTTATGGGTTTATTTCTAAATTGATTGAGGCAGATCGTCAACAGGCTGCAAAAGCGAATACAGATGGTATCGTAGCAGGAAATTCTCTCGGTTTTATGGCAAGAAAAAGAGAAATACTGTTTAAAGCGATACAGATTGCGATAGGTGTAACAAAAGCAGAAGAGACAGGTGTTGTCTTTACAGATCGTGTTTATCCAGGAGTAGAATCTCAAGTGCTTGAAGTGATGGATGCTAATGCACCTAGAAATGAACTGACAGCTTATCTGAAAGACATATTGACAAAATGTGATGTTTTTATGATCACTGAAGGTCCTGTTGATTTACATGGATTTGGTGATTCCTTGTTTGGACATTTTGATGAACGTACGAAGCAGATACAGATGGATGCTGCGAAAGGCTATGTTCGTGTATGCAATATTGCAGGTGCAACAGCTTTATGCATTCCTCAAAAGGGACTTGGTATGGCAACACTTCTGATGTGTGAAAGCAAAGAAGAGAAAATCGCTAAGTTATTAAAACTGAGTGAAAAGATTGAACATGTACATGATGAGCTCATTGAACGTTATTTCCTGGATTTGGATAATTATTTCAATGAAGGTTATCAGATATAGGAGGAGAAGAAAATGAAAGCATATCCTTTAGAAAGTATTAGTGTACAGCAGGCAATGCAGAAGCAGTTCAAAATCGTTGAATGTGCAATGCATCATTTTGAAGGCAGTGAATTTCTGACTCGTGGAGATTTAGGGGTTCATCAGCCAGAAAATCAGCCTATTACAACCATGAAAGCTGAAAAGGCCATTGCGGAATTCTTTGGTGCTGAAGACTGTATTCTTGTAAGAGGTGCAGGAACTGGCGCTATCCGTTATGGATTGACTTCCATGATTAAAGCAGGTCAGAAGATGCTGGTTCATGATGCAGCAATCTATTCTACAACTGTGACAACAGTTGAAATGCTAGGTCTAAACATTGTGAAGGCTGACTACAATGATTTAAATGAAATTGAACGTGTGATGAATGAAAATCCGGATATTGTGTGTGCTTTAGTTCAGTACACTCGTCAGAAATTGGATGATCGTTACGACATGGGTGAAGTGTTGAAGAAAATTAAGTCATGCAAAGATATTCCAATTCTTTGCGATGATAACTATGCAGTATTAAAGGTAGATAAGATCAGCTGTGAGTTGGGTGCTGATTTATCCTGCTTCTCAACATTTAAACTTCAGGGTCCTGAAGGGATTGGATGCGTTGTAGGGAAACATGAATATATCGCAAAGATTCGTAAGATGCACTATTCTGGCGGATGTCAGACACAGGGATGGGAAGCTTTAGAAGTTTTAAGAGGCCTTGTCTATGCACCAGTTATGCTGGCAATTGCTGCAGAAACAGGGGAAGAAGTACTGAAGCGTATCAACAATGGTGAACTGGAAGGTGTAAAACAGGCTTATCTGGCGAATGCACAGTCTAAAGTCCTGCTGGTTGAATTTGAACAGCCAATCGCTAAACAGGTTCTAGTAGAAGCTGAAAAGATGGGTGCTTTACCTAATCCAGTAGGTGCAGAAAGTAAATATGAATTTGCGCCTTTGTTCTACCGTGTGTCAGGAACATTCTTAAAGACAGATCCTACACTGGCAAGCAGAATGATTCGTATCAATCCTAACCGAGCTGGTGCAGATACTGTCATGAATATTTTAAAGAAAAGTGTTGCAGCAGTGACTGAGGTGAAATAACATGAAAAAACGTTTTGTGGTCATTGTGTTGGATGGGTTTGGAATGCAGGCGATGGCTGATGCAGCAACTGCACGTCCAGGTGATGAAGTTTCTACAACATTAGGAAGTATTCTGCATGATTATCCAGATTTAAAACTTCCAAATTTGGAAAAGCTTGGATTAATGAATGCTTATGGTGCAGAAAGTGCACAGATGAAGTTTTCACCAAAAGCTGTTTTCGGTAAAAGTGAATTGATGCATTTTGGCGCAGATACATTCATGGGACATCAGGAAATCATGGGGTCTTTTCCTAAAAAACCACTGGTGCAGCCATTTCAGATGAAAGTGGATGAAATCAAGGCTCATTTGGAAGAAACTGGGCACAAAGTAGTAGTTCGCTCGAATGGTGGTTTGCGTTATCTTTTGGTAGATGATTACTGCACAGTAGGTGACAACATTGACGCTGACTTAGGAATGGCCTATAACTGTACAGCACCGCTGGACTATATGTCATTTGAAAAAGAGCTTGAAATTGGACGCCGAGTACGTGAAATCGCAACAGTCAACCGTGTGATTCCATTTGGCGGTACGGGTAATACAATTGAAGATGTACTGGCTGCAGAAGAAACACGTCAAGATACATTCATTGGAATTCACGCAGTAAAATCAAAATCTTATGAACAGGGTTATGAATGCCGTCATTTAGGATATGGTGTTGATGAAAAAGTGCAGGCGCCAACAATTCTGACAACACATGGTGTTCCTGTATCTTTGTTTGGTAAGGTTGCGGATATTGTTGCGAATGATGGTGGTAAAGTTGTTTCATGTGTTGATACAGCTGAAGTATTAGATCTGACTATTGAAGAAATCAAGAAGATGGAATATGGATTTATCTGCACAAATGTACAGGAAACAGACTTAGCAGGTCATTCACAGGATTCAGGATGGTACAAAAAACTTCTGGAAATTTCAGATGAAAAGATTGGTACGATTTTGACACTTTTGAATGATGATGATATTTTGGTGGTTATGGCAGACCATGGCAATGATCCAAATATTGGACACAACCGTCACACTCGTGAAAACGTGCCTCTTTTGATTAAGAAGAAGGGCGTTGAAGGTGTAGATATTGGACTAAGAAAAACATTATCTGATGTTGGGGCAAGTGTCTGTGACTATTTTGGTGTACCAGCAACACAGAATGGAACATCGTTTATCGGTGATTTGAATAAATAAAAAAGACAGACACAGTTTTGTGTCTGTTTTCTTTAAGGAGGAAATAAGGATGAAAGAAATGGTAAATACTGTCACAGGTTTAAAATCGTTAGATGAACTAGGTGTTATTCTTCCTCATGAACATTTATTGTTTGCAAGAGGAGAACGTTTGCCTTATTTAAAACAGGAACTGATTGATTATAAAAATGCTGGTGGTTCTGTCATTATTGATATGTCAACACCTGAAATCTGCAAGTCTTTTGAACGCGATGAACGTATTGATACTTTGTATGATCTTTCTATGGAAACAGGTGTTACATTAATGTATGGTACTGGATTCTATAAAGAACCGCGTTTACCTGAATTCATCAAAGAGAAAACGATTGATGAACTTGCAGATATGATGATTCATGAAATTGAAGTAGGAAGAGGTGCCCACAAAATCAAGGCATCCTTGATTGCGGAAGTAGGCTCTAGTAACTACACAGTGTATGAAACAGAGGAAAAGGTTCTGAGAGCTGCAGGAAGAGCTTCTGCGAAAACAGGTGTAGCGATTACGACACATACTGGAAGAGGAACGATGTATAAAGAACAGCTGCGTTTCTTTGAAGAAGAGGGTGCAGATTTAACGCGTGTAGCAATTGGGCATCAGGATGTCTATCCACGCTTGGAAGAGCGTATGGAAGCTTATGAGTATATTTTCTCTAAGGGTGCAACAGTTCAGTTTGACTGTATTGGAAAACAGGGCTTCTTTGAAATTCATTTAGATATTGATTATGGACAGAAGTTTCCATATGATACAGAACGTGCAAAGATGATTAAGAAGTTTATTGATATGGGCTATATCAAACAAATCATGATTTCATGTGACATTGATGGTCCTACTTTGTGCAAGCATTGGGGAGGTTGGGGATATTCTCATATGTTGACAAGCTTTGTGCCAATGCTGAAAAATGAAGGTGTTACCGATGAACAAATACATCAAATCATGGTTGAAAATCCTAAAAACATGTTGAGAAGAAAGGAAGTCTGAAATGAAACAAGTGAAAGAAATACTGATACAGAAGTTAGGGATGAATCTTTGTGCAGATGAATTGTGTGCTCAGTTGAGTGATTTAATAGAAAATCCTGATTCATTTGAAGAGTATACTGGTCTGATATTAAATGATGAAGCAGATGAAATTTGTGAACTTCTTAATGTTCCTCATTTAAAAGGAAAGATTCAGCGTCTTTTAATAGAAACACTAAATCATGAAGTACAGAGTAATCCTTTTGAAAGTACACCTTTAAAATCAATTTCAATGGAACAGTCCATTTCAAATCAATACCGATTTGTAGATATTATGCATCGTCACTTTGATGGATATGAAGCATTGGAAGCTGGAGACTATGGATGTGTATTGGGATTGGGAAGACCAAGAAGAACTGCTGAAGTAGAAAAGGTTATTGCGGAATATTTTCATGCAGAAGACTGTATTTTAGTAAGAGGTGCAGGAACAGGTGCTATACGTGCTATTTTGTTTGGTGCAGTGAAACGTGGAAGCAAAGTATTGATTCATGATGCTTCAATGTATGTCACAACACAGATTTCATTAGAAGGTTTAGGTGCAGAGTTAATTAGGGCAGATTTCAATGATTTTGAAACGGTAAGAAAAGCAGTTGTATCAGGAGTGGATCTTGTATATATTCAGCGAACTCGTCAACAGATGAGTGACAGCTATGATACGATTGAACTGATAGAAAACATTCGTAAGCTGAATAGTGAAGTTTGTATTGTTGTAGATGAAAACTATGCAGTCTTTAAGGTAGATCAGCTAGGCTGTGAAGCAGGTGCAGATTTATCAACATTCTCATGTTTCAAAGTGATGGGAATTCCTGGTGTAGGATGTGTCGTTGGGAAAAAGAAGTATATTGATCGATTAAGAGAACATAATTATTCAGGTGGAGGACAGGTTCAGGGTCCTGAGGCAACAGAAATCATGCGTTCTTTGGTGAATGTGCATGTTTTGCTGGGAGTACAAAATATTGCGGTTGAAGAAATTTGCAGGCGACTGAATGAGAATGAAGTGAATCATGTACGCAAAGCAGTGAAGGCAAACATTGAAGAAAGAATTCTTTTGGTTCAGCTGGATCTTCCTATTGCGAAACAAGTGATGGAGGAAGCATCCAAACTAGGTGCTCTTCCATATCCAGTGGGTTCAGAAAGCCGCTTTGAAATGCATACGATGTTCTATCGCGTATCACGCACAATGATGGAAAAACATCCAATCTTTGCGAATTATGTCATTCGTATTAATCCAATGCGTGCAGGTGCAGATACTGTCTTGCGTATATTGGATGAATCCATTAAAAATGTATTAAAAAATGAAAAGTGCTGAACTTCAGCACTTTTATTGATATAGACTATTTGATTGGGACAATGAGTCTGCAGTGCTGCGTATGTTTTCCATCTTCATGTGAATACTGGAAGACTTCACGATAAAGCTCTCCTTTAGCTTCCAGATTGTATTTTTTAAGTGTCTGTTTCACGATTTCTGTACAGCTGGTTTGGGCTTCAGGAGTCATTGTGGTATGACGTATAAGAGGTATGATTAAGCAGCGCTGTTGTGGGATAATATGACAAGGTTTGTCATATGTCAAATGATGTTTTTGCGCTAGATGCAATGGAATGCAGAAACCCCATTGGAATTCAGGTGAGGGATGTGTGTTGATGTTAGGGATATATTGACTGGAATGAACCATTGGCATCCACTGTACCCACTGTTTCATGATGGAGTACATTTTAGGGTCATGAATGAAATCAAGCTGGTTTGAATGTGGTAA
>JAFULN010000075.1 GCA_017473335.1 Erysipelotrichaceae bacterium | reverse complement strand
CTTCAAATTCAATTGGATCAAACATGGATTCTCATGCAAAATATCATCGATGTAATAGACAATGTCCAGGAACAGCTTGAACTTGAAAAAGTACATCATCTTCTAGATCAGCTCACTGAGACGCTTTTACTTTATAAAAATGAAATTTTTTACAAGAAAGGTCAGGTACTGATTGATGAAATCAGCAAAGAAATAGAAACAATTCATCGTATCCTGATTGAAATAGATGCAATGAATACGATTGACAAAACAGTTTATCCGGATATTTATTCCTATCACCAGAGGCAGGCAAAAGAAATTGCTGCTGAGTACATCGTTTCGTGCTGATAACCTATACATATAAAATATTATCTTAACTAATTTATCTAACAACGAAACCAAGAATACTCCCATCCTCTATCAGGTGGTGATATTAATTGACGAATCAATCGATGCTTTGTCTCAGCTAAGAAAGTAGATTCTATCGAACAGGAATATGACAGACTGCTAAGTGATGAATTAAATCAGATTTCAGTATATATGAAAATGTTTCATTTAGACGGAAAGATGGGGAGTTCAGTGATGTACAAATCATTCAAATTCAGAATCTATCCAAATGCATCACAGAACATCAAAAAAGAAGGAATGCGAGTTGCATTCCAGTAAATAAAACTTTAAGAACCGTAAGGCATACGGGAATAGCTCAGAGAGACTGGAATCAAAAGATTCCATGACTGAGAAGCCCCACTTCTATAAGTGGTGAAAGCATGTCACTCCTCTGCAGAATTATCATCAATTTTTAACATTTTAGCCTATAATGATTTGACATTGTCTTAAATCTGGTATACAATTTAACAGCAATTGCTCAATTTGTATCAAGAGAGGAAGGTGGCTCAACCATGAAAAGAACTTATCAGCCGAGCAAAAGAAAACATCAGAAAACCCACGGTTTCAGAGCCCGTATGAAAACTGTTGGAGGACGTAAAGTCTTAGCACGTCGTCGTGCAAAGGGCAGAAAAGTATTGTCTGCATAAGAAGTCACTCCGGTGACTTTTTTATTTCGTTATGAAAGTTGCATTAAGAGTTAAGAAAAACGAGGAATTCCAGGAGATCATTCAACGAAAAAAGTTTGTGACTTCTCCAAGTTTTGCATTGTATGTAAGAGCTAAAACTGGAAAGTACAGTCGATTTGGAATCTCCTGCGGAAAAAAAATGGGCAATGCAGTTGTACGTAACAAAATCAAACGTCAATGCAGAAGCATGCTTCAGGAACTGGATTCAGCAAGTTATCCTTTTGATGGTGTATTAATGGTACGTGGAAGTTATCATAAATTCTCTTACCAAGACAATAAAAAACACTTGGAATCTATGCTCAAAAAAGTTAAAATATAGGAGTATGTACGTTATTAAGGAGAAAAACATGAACAAGAAAAACAAGAAACGTCTGTTATTTCTGGGGTTAATCACAATTCTGTTTTTAATGTCCGGATGTGCAGTTCAGACATTAACTGACCCTGAAACAGGCGAAACAGTAACTAAACTCATCTACTCAACAACAACATTTAAAGAAATATTTGATACTGAAGATTTCTTTAATGCATTGCTGGTATGGCCAATGGCTCAAGTTATCAATCATGCTGCTCCTGTAGTAGGTGTTGCTGGGGCCATCGCAGTGGTGACTGCAGGTGTTCATCTGATTGTGACTTTAGTTACATGGAAATCTACACTATCTACACAGAGAATGCAGATGATTCAGCCAGAAATCACAAAGATTCAGCAGAAATATGAAGGCAAGGAAGATGAAGCTTCTAAGATGAAGATGTCCAATGAACTGATGGCACTTTATAAGAAACATGATATCAGCCCATTTGGCTCAATTATCCCTCTGTTCTTACAGATGCCTGTATTGTTTGCAATTTATCATGCTGTACAGCGTGCTGAAGTTGTATTGAAAGGTTCATTTTTAGGAATGAGTCTGTCTGTATCACCAATGGAAGGTTTATTTCAGCTGCATCATTTTGGTTATGTAATTTTATGTCTGGTGATGTTTGCAGCACAGCTGGGCTCTATGATGCTCCCTACATGGCTGGCAAATTATAAAGCTAAGAAAGAAGCTGAACTTCATCATAGAAAGTACACACCAAGCTCTGCAAACAACACAATGATGCCTATGATGGTCATGATTCTTGTGTTGTCAGTAACATGGCCTTCTGCAATGACAGTTTACTGGATTATTTCTTCCCTAGTGTCTATTGTGAAGACTCTGTTGACACAGGTGCTTGTCAATAAGCAGAGCGCATAGGAGGTCCATCATGGAAAAGTTTACTGCTAAAACCCTTGAAGATCTGCTGAATAAAGCTGCTGCTCAAAAAGGCGTTGCCGTTGAAGAACTTGTTTACTTCGTAACTGAAGAAAAGAAGGGAATTCTTGGACTAGGAAGCAGCGTTACTGCAGAAGTTTACTGCATGGATGATGTGAAAGAATTTATCTTTAATTATCTGGGAGAATTCTTCACTGGTATCGGTGTTGATATCGAAATTGAAATCCTGCATGAAGATGACAGCTTCAAAGTTATGCTGGATGCTGAAAACAATGCAATTCTGATTGGTAAAAATGGTCAGACACTGCAGTCAATCAACAATGTTGTACGTGCTGCTGCAAATGCCGAATTCAAGCGTCGTTTCCGTATTCTGATTGATGTCAATGGATACAAGGAAAGCCGCTATGAAAAAGTAAAAGCTCTGGCTAGAAGAATCGCAAAGACTGTTCAGCGCACAAGAGTAGATGCAAGTCTGGATCCAATGCCAAATGATGAACGCAAAGTCATTCATCAGGCACTGGCAGATATGCCTCACATCGCTACTCAGTCTGAAGGTGAAGGCTCAGCTCGTCATTTAAAGATTATGTACAAGGAAGATAAGGACTAGTTTTAGTCCTTTTTCTTTTGTGCTACAATGAGAAAAAGAGGTCATAACCATGGAAAAGAAACCATTTCTCACTTGTACACCAGAAGAAGCTGGTATCCCATCTTCTGCCATCATTCGCTATCTCAACGCTTTAAAACGACAAAGAGTCTGTCTCCATTCGCTGCTTATCATACGCAATGATAAAATTGCCTATGAAGCGAACTGGGCACCTATGAAATCAACAGAGCTTCATCGCATGTATTCTGTATCGAAATCATTTGTATCTGTTGCAGTCGGCATGCTTCAAGATGAAGGGAAGATATCTGTTGATGATAAGATTATTGACTATTTCCCTGAATATCAATCAGAGAATCTGCACCCTTATCACAGAAATGCAACTATCAAAGATATGCTGAAAATGAGTTCACTCTTTGATGATCAGCCTTACGATGGAGCGAAAGATACAGACTGGATCAGCACATTCTTTCATACAAAGCCTCAACATGAATCAGGTTCAATTATGTGCTACGATACCATGGCCACAGTCCTTTGTACGGCCATCGTAGAAAGAGTCACAGGTCAAAAGATTTTAGATTACATGCGTCCTAAATTCCTGAATCCAATTGGCTTTTCTCAAGATGCATGGTGTGTAGAAACACCTTGTGGGCTTTCATGGGCAGGAAGTGGAATCATGTGTTCTGTAAGAGATTTGGCAAAATTTGCCAATGTTGTTATGCACTATGGACAATTTGAAGGAAAACAAATTCTACCATCTGATTATCTTCGTGAGGCAACAAGTTATCAAATCTCTAATTTTGTGAATAAGGCAACCATACAGGAAGGATATGGCTATCAGTTCTGGCGTACTTCTGAAAATGGTTTTGGATGTTTTGGTATGGGCAGTCAAATCGCAATCTGTCTGCCTGATAAAGATATGGTCATCGCAATGACTGGTGATACTCAGGAAATGGAAACAAGACAGTACGCTGCCTATCACTTGTTTTTTGATCTTCTTTATCCAGAAATCAAAGATGAGTCTGTATCCATAGACACAGACTCATCCAATGCACTCATAGAAATGACTTCTCAGCTTTCACTTCAAAAAGCACCAGGAGAAGCAATGCATCCTATCATGAAATTAATTCATCATCAACAATATGTCATGGATGATAATCCATTGCACTGGAAATCAGTACGCTTTGACTTCCATGACGATGAAGGAACTCTCACTTATGTCAATGACCGCGGAGAAAAACAGATTCGTTTTGGCTTAGGAAAACAAGTCATCACATCATTCCCTGAAACACATTATTCAGGATATAGAATCAGTGTACCTATTCAACGAGAATATCGCTGTGCTGTCAGTGCAGGATGGGATATACCAGGTACATTAACACTTATGTGTTATATCATAGATGACTATTTTGGTACACTTAAAATGAACTTTTCGTTTAAAGAAGAATCTATGACAATGTATGCTTCAAAAGTTGCAGAATGGTTCTTAGATGATTATCAAGGCACTGCAACAGGACATCTTCAAACATCTTGAGGGGACTAAGTCCCCTTTTCTTGTTAGACTTGACTGACTCCAGAGTAAATTGATATAGTATCACTAAGCTCTTTGCACTGCATATCGCTACAGTACAAACTGAACAGGCCATAGGTAATACTACGGAGCCGGGTCGTAAATACGACAGTGGACATTGATTCCGCGGGACAGGTTGATGCAAGCTGGACTGCGTTTTTTTATACCTTCCAGACACGCATGCAAATAAGAGACATACAATACCCTGGAGGAACCCTATGAACACATCTTTTGAAACAACTGCCACAAAAATCACTCTCTACACAATTGTGGTCAATCTACTTTTATCTTTACTTAAGCTCACTGCAGGAATCATCGCAAAATCAAACGCAATGATCAGTGACGCTGTACATTCTGCATCCGATGTTTTCAGCAGTATTGTCGTTATTATCGGAGTCCATTATTCCGCAAAAGCACCTGATAAAAACCACCCCTATGGGCATGAACGCTTAGAATGTGTCGCTGCCATCATTTTATCAGTGATTCTGTTGATGACAGGACTGATGATTGGAGCTAACGCAATGAGTGATATTCTTAAAGGAAGCTACGAACAGTTAGAAATACCAAAAACTCTGGCATTGATTGCTGCAGTAATTTCCATCATCACAAAAGAAGCTATGTACTGGTACACACGCTATTACGCAAAGAAACTCGATTCTGGAGCACTGATGGCAGATGCATGGCATCATCGCTCTGATGCATTCTCTTCAATTGGAGCACTTATTGGAATTGCAGGTGCACGCTTAGGATTACCTATCTGCGACGCTATTGCCTCGTTGATTATCTGTTTCTTCATCGTAAAAGCCTCTTTAGATATCTTTATAGATGCAATTGATAAAATGATTGATCGAAGCTGTGATACAGAAACAGAAGAAGCCATAAAACAATGCATCCTCTCACATGAGGGTGTCCTGAATATCGACTTCTTTCAAACACGTGTTTTCGGAAATAAAATCTATGTTGATTTAGAAATCAGCGCTGATGGTCAAATCACCCTGAATGAAGCACACATGATCGCCGAACAAGTTCACTCATCCATTGAATCTCAATTCACTAAAGTGAAACACATTATGATTCATGTAAATCCCAAAACCACCCTAAATTGACATTTCTATAAAATCGCATATACTATAAGTGTGAAGAAATCAATGATAAGATACCACAGTCAAAAAGAAAAGGGACGCGGCAACGTCCCTTTTCTTGTGCTCTGCTGCTTAGTCTTCTCTGTCGAGCCACTTGCAGATGAAATATTCCAGTATACCCGCTAAGACAGATACAATTAGCGATAGAATTACCTCCACACTCTCACTTCCTTATGATTCAGGTTTTTTACACACAATAGAGGGTCCTTTATGTGTAAATCCCCTATTTTTTACCCATGCAACCAATGGTTGTCAAATCGAAAGGCATAGATGGTAGCTATGTTCAGTTCAATTTGATAAGATTGAATCAACAAAAAGGAGCATTATTATGAATTTATCTCATCGTATACAAACATTAAGAAAACAAAAAGGAATGTCACAGGAAGAACTTGCATATCAAATTGGTGTATCACGTCAGGCAGTATCAAAATGGGAAAGTGAACAGGCTCAGCCAGAACTAGATAAAATCATTCAGCTCAGTGAATTTTTTGAAGTGTCCACCGACTACTTATTAAAGGGAATTGAACTTTCTAATCAACCTCATCATAAAATCACTACTATATTTTCTAACCAATCTGCAGATTTGATTTCATTCTATCTGTTTGTCATTGGTCTTGTCACTTCTGTACTACTATGGATGGAGTATCAAAATCATCTGTGTTTCCTTCCAGCTTTTATCTTAGATGCAGTAGGCTTATTGATACATTATTCAATATTAATTCAATGTGACAAAACAGAAAGAAAAACATTAGAAAGAAAATTCTGGCTTATCAGCATATGGCCTATTGCGTTAATCCCTTCTTTAATTCTTGCGGATAAAGCAGTCTATTTTTATCATTTCTATGAAATATTAACAGTCTTGCCTGTTTTACTACTAGCTATCTTTTTTTTGGTTTTGTTCAAAAAGTAATACTTCTTCATCCAGTCCCAGACTGGATTTTTTTGTCTTCTTGTTTTAGATGTTGTATAATATTGGCAAGTCAACAAGAGGTAGATTATGGTTAGAAAATTCAGTGGAACAGTATGTGTATCACGTTATGACAATCATCTGATTACAAATGCATATGGATTCAGTGATTATTCAAATGGTCTTTTAAATGACATGTATACACGATTCAATATGGCACAGGGCAGCTCAGTGTTTACTGCAGTTATTATTTTAATGCTGAAGGAAAAAGGTCTGTTAAGTTT
>JAFULN010000074.1 GCA_017473335.1 Erysipelotrichaceae bacterium | reverse complement strand
TTCGCAGCCTTTCCACTGTGAACACAATCCACACAAAAGCAGTGCTTTCAAATCATCGCCATAATGTGCAGCATACGCTCTTGCCAACATACTTCCCCAGCTATGTCCAAAAACGATATATGGAAGATCTGGATATTCTTCTTTTGCAATATCATGCAAACTCTTTTCATCCTTGACATAAGTCATATAGCCTCCAGAATGAGGATCACCCAGTGTTCCTGAGTCAACACCAGTTTTTCCATGTCCCAGATGATCATCCGCAATAACGACAAAACCTGCCTCAGTGAATTTTGTGATCATATGCAGATATCTTCTAGAGTGTTCGCCATAGCCATGAATCAGCTGAATCACTCCTTTTGGCTTGCCTAAAGGTGAATATCTCCAGGCCTTGATGGTATCTCTTCCATTATTGGAAGGAAAGCTGATTTCTTTGATTGACATATGCAACCCTCCTCTTATAGTTTCATTATACACATTTTTTATAGTTAAACATTAAAAAAGCTGCGATTTTTCGCAGCTCATTTATAAAATAACTGTTGTAATGCCTTTAATGCTTCTTTAAGTTCAGGAAGTTCAGGATGCCACTTTCTTTCCCATTCCAAAGAAAAATAACCATTATAACCATCCTTCAACAAAGTCTGTACGATAGGTACAATCTGAAGTTCTCCATATCCTGGAAGGACTAAATCGTGGTGAGCACAATCTTTCAAATGTACATGATGAATATATGGCTTCATCGCTTGATAGAAAGCCATCCATTTTTCTTTATACACAGAATGAGTGTGATAAATATCCCATATTAGTCCAAAATCTTCTTTGTGATGAATCTGTTCAATCAAAAGAGTTAAACGTTCAACAGTATTGAAATCTCCATGTACTTCTAAATAAACTTTAACTTGATGCTGATGCGCAAATGCACAAACTTCATCAATTGCCTGAGCTACAGAAAGGATACACTGATGTTCATCCCCAACAATCAGATTACCAAATACACGAATCGCCTGAAATCCCATTCGCTGTGCAATCAATACTTCCTGACATGCTTTTTCTACCATGGATGCACGCTTTTGAAAATCATGAAACTTACAGGAAGTTCCTAAAATAAGTGGAAGAACATTGGCTTGTTTCATCAAATCTTTTGTCTTTTCAACGTGTTCCAAAAAGAAATCCGTAATCTTCAGATTATCCAATTCTCCAGCTATGCCTCGAACCTCAATGGCATCTACAGAAAAATCTTCAGCCAGTGCCAGAATCTCATTGAGAGGTAAATCATGACATCCTAATGTAGAAAAACATGTTTTCATTCTATTTCACCTTTTTTTCTCAGTAGATTCTTTTTCATTAATCCAGCACTTTAAAATTTGATTTGGTACTTCTTCATTTCGACCTTCAATACGATCTATCAGAAGTTTACCAGCCATATAGCCTTCTTCATAGGCAGGCTGAACAATTGTTGTAACAGTTGGAGATGCTAGTTCAGTCCATTCTAAAGAATCAAAACCAATCAGTCCTAAATCATTTGGAATACGGTCTTTCCATTTGCTTAACACTTTAAACACTTTTGTCAAAAGCCAGCAGTTGCACACAAAAACACACACATTTCTTTGATTTTCTACAATCTGTTCTAGTTTTGCGGTAAGTTCTTCTTCAGTCACTTCACTATCTGCGATAATCGTATCATACGGAAGCTTGCGAAGATCCAGATTATCTGTTAAACCACGTGTTCTTTCTAAACGAGTTGACAAAATATAAGGATCTGCAGTAATCAGCACAAAACGTTCATAACCTTTTTCTACCAGCATATCACATGCATCATATACTGCTTCGTAATTATTGGTTTTTACCCACATACCCTGATTATCTCGATTTGGAGAATCAAAGTAAACAATTGGCTTATCTAAACCAAGTTCATTGTACATCGTTCTGAATTCTACAGTTGGCTGCACAATGAAACCATCTACTCCCATCGCACTCATAGAACGCAGGTATTGGCGTTCATGCTCTACATCATAGCCGCTTGATCCTACAATCAGCTGATATCCAGCTTCTCTGGCAAAGGCTTCAATCCCTTTGACAATCTGATTGGCAAAAGCGTTGGTGATATCTCCAATGATTACGCCTAAAAGACGCGTCTGTTTAAAGTTTAATGAACGCGCAACTATACTAGGTTCATACCCTGTTTTTTCAATGGCAGACTCAATGCGCTGACGTGTTTCATCAGACATTTTTTCATGTTTCCCATTCAAATAAAAGGAAACAGTTGTCTTGGATACGTTCGCTAGCTTCGCAATATCAGTAATGGTAATTCTGTTTTTCATCAAGCTCACTCCATTTACTAAACCAGTTTACATAATTTTATTATAGATAGAAAAACAAGAAAGTCAAATCTTTCTCTGCATATATTAATTAATTGTTTTAATTTCATAAGTATCATTGACAAATGAACGAATAAGCGGTAAATTATAAGTATACCGGTTTACTAAAACTGAAGGAGAGGATAATTATGGCTGACATTCTTAAGAGAATCCATGGCATCGGCATTGTTCCAGTTATCGCGCTGGAAAGTGTGGAAGATGCTGCTCCACTCGCTCAGGCACTGTGCAATGGTGGACTTCCAGTAGCTGAAGTTACTTATCGTACTGCTTGTGCTCATGACGCAATGATTGAAATGAAAAAAGCTTGCCCACAGATGCTGGTGGGTGCTGGTACTGTTCTGACAAAGGAACAAGTTGATTCTGCCCTGGATGCAGGTGCTGAATTCATCGTTTCTCCTGGTCTGAACCCTGAAATCGTTAGATACTGCCAGGAAAAGGGCGTTCCTATTCTGCCTGGCACTGCAAATGCAAGTGATATTGAAGTAGCTCTGTCATTAGGACTGAACACTGTTAAATTCTTCCCAGCTGAACCTCTGGGTGGTATCAAGATGATTTCTGCACTGGCTGCTCCATATACAACTATGAAGTTTATGCCAACTGGAGGCGTATCTCCAAAGAACATGAAAGACTATCTGTCTAATCCAAAAATCGTTGCTTGCGGCGGAACATGGATGATTGACAAGAAAGCCATAAAAGAAAAGAATTTCGGCAAAATCGAAGAACTGACAAGACAGGCAGTTAGAGAAATGCTGGAAATCAAAATCAAGCACATTGGTATCAACACTGCTACAGCTGAAGCAAAAGCACTGGCTGAACTGATGGCTAAACTGTTCCAGGGTGAAGTGACAGAAACTTCTAAGGGATACTTTGGATCATCACTCATCGAAGTGATGAATGAAGGCTACCACACAGGAACTCATGGTCATATCGCAATGGGCGTTAGCTCAACAGAACGTGCAATGGCATACTTTAAGGCAATGGGTTATGAATTCGATGAAGAATCAGTAACTTATGATGCAAACGGCGATGCTAAATTCGCATACTTCAAGGGAGAATTCGGCGGATTTGCAGTTCATCTGGTAAACAACTAATTACTAAAAAAGGAGAAACGACATATGAAAATCGTAACTATGGGAGAAATCATGCTCCGTCTTTCTACACCTGGCAACACACGTTTTGTTCAGTCTGATTCATTTGATGTTGTATATGGCGGTGGTGAAGCTAACGTTGCAGTATCTTGTGCAAACTATGGTCATGATGCTTATTTTGTAACTAAACTGCCTAAGCACGAAATCGGTCAGTCAGCAGTAAATGCTTTACGCAAGTACGGTGTACACACTGACTATATTACTCGCGGTGGGGATCGTGTAGGTATCTACTATCTGGAAACAGGCGCAAGCATGCGTCCTTCAAAGGTTATCTATGACCGTGCTCACAGTGCAATTGCTGAAGCAAATCCTGAAGATTTCGACTTTGATGCAATCATGGAAGGTGCTGACTGGTTCCATTGGTCAGGAATCACTCCTGCAATCTCTGACAAGTCTGCTGAACTAACTAAACTGGCTTGCGAAGCTGCTAAGCGTCATGGTGTAACTGTTTCTGTTGACCTTAACTTCCGTAAGAAACTATGGACAAAAGAAAAAGCTCAGAGCATTATGCGTCCACTTATGAAGTATGTTGACGTTTGCATCGGTAATGAAGAAGATGCTGAATTGTGCCTGGGATTCAAACCAGATGCAGATGTTGAAAAGGGCGAAACTGGTGCTGAAGGCTACAAGGAAATCTTTAAGCAGATGGCTAAAGAATTTGATTTCAAATATGTCATTTCAACACTGCGTGAAAGCTTCTCTGCTACACACAATGGCTGGAAAGCACTGATTTATAACGGTGAAGAATTCTATGAATCTAAGCGTTATGACATCAACCCAATCATTGACCGTGTTGGCGGCGGTGACAGCTTCTCTGGCGGCGTTATCCATGGTTTACTGACTAAGCCAACACAGGGTGAAGCTCTGGAATTTGCAGTAGCAGCATCTGCACTGAAGCACACAATCAACGGTGACTTCAACCTCGTATCTGTTGAAGAAGTTGAAGCTCTTGCTGGCGGAGATGCTTCAGGACGCGTACAGCGTTAATTCTACTCATCAAGTGATCTGTCGAAAGACAGGTCACTTTTTTTCTATACTTCTTCTTTTTTTAGCGTATAATGAACTCAAAGAAATGAGGTTTACTATGAAAACTGCATTCAAAAAAATTGATATTACTCCAAATCTTCCAGTTAGACTCTCTGGATTTGGAAAAATCAGAGTTGCTGAAAAAGTGCATGATCCTATTTATGCCCGTGTCTTCTTGTTTCAACAAAACACAGAGGAAATCCTGTGGGTACAGTTTGACTTATGCGCAATTGATCAGTACTTGTTAGATCTTATCAAAGAAAAAACTGGAATCAAAGAAGAAAAAATCTTATTAAGCGCAACCCACACACACTCAGGACCTGGAGGTACCCTTTCTACACATGAAGGTATGTTGAAGGGATTAGATCCTGTCTTCTGTCATCATGATGCTAAGTACTGCAGCTGGATTGCTTCAAGTATTTCTGATACTGTTTGTGAGTTAAGAACACAGCTTCTGCCCGTTTCACTCAAACTCATTCAAGGAAAAATCAATGGGCTTGCCACAGATCGTCATGATCCATCATTAGAAGCTGATGATGGTGTTTTAGTCATTGAACTTAGTACAGAACAGAAAAAAGCTTTGATTGTTCGTATGGCTTGTCATCCGACTGTATTAAATGGCGATAATCTTGAAATGACTGCTGATTTCCCTGGTACCATTGAAATCCATCTGAAAGACTACGAACTGTGTGCCTATGTAAATGGAAGCTGTGGTGATATGAGTACACGTTTTACTCGTCAAGGTCAAGGATTTGATGAAGCTGCACGTTTTGGAAAACTCTGTGCAGATACAATTCAAAAACTTCTTGAACAAAACACTCAAACTTTCACTGACTTTTCTATGGATTTAACGAAGCGAACACTGACAGTTCCTGCCAGAAAATCAGATAGTCCAGAAGAAGCTTATGCAAAGCTCAAGAAATTTACTGCTGAATATGAAGCATTAAAAGCTCAAGGTGCTCCAGAAACTCAGCTGCGACTTGCGTTATCCTTTGTAGAAGGCGCCCAAAATAATCTTCTTGCCAGCAGTGCACTTCAAGGAAAAACAACAGTAGATATTCCTGTTAGTGTATTAAAGCTTCCAAATCTGACACTGATTTTCACACCTGCTGAACTTTTCTCAAAATTGTCTAACCCACTTAAAAAATATGGATTAGTATTTATTGGCTATACCAATGGATATCACTTGTATATGCCTGATTCAGATGCTTATGACAAACAGTTTTATGAAGCTTCCAGCTCTCCATATGCACAGGGTGCTGGTGAAAACTTAATGAAACAAATCAAAGAATGGGTATTATAGGAGGTCACTATGAAAAAAAGAACATTACTTCTTGGAGCTGCCCTTGCTGCAGCTTCCTTCTTTGCGATTAAAAATCATCAAAAGAAATCAGAACTGCTCTGGTTCACATTGGAAAATATTACCTACAATGAAGAACTGCACATGATCAGTGGAGAATGTACAGAAGGTACTTATTTAGGTGAAATGGAAGTTTATCTACCTAATCATATCGATGCTACTAACTTAAAAGATGGTTTAACTGTCAAGGTGCAGGGAGGACCTGGAATGACCATGTCACTGCCTCCTCAGCTGATGAACTGTACAAAAATTGAAATCGTAAACGCAAATGCACAGGATTAATCCTGTGCATTTAATTTATTCCTGTTCTCTGATTTCATAACGAGTATTCAACACAATACTTGTCACTTCAAACTGTAGTCTTTGAATCATTTGGTCAAATTGTTCATATCCATCATCTCGATAGGCATCTGCTGGCTTGATGTTCGCATAAGAACGATATCCTATTCCTTGCTTAAGTTTATCCATAAAATCTGTATGCTCTTTCCATAAGCGATCCAGCACTGACAATAGTATTCTTTTTTCTGTCCGTCTTGCGAACTCCTGAACATCTTTGATAGATTCCTGATATTTCATCAATGTGATTTCTGAAAGATGTTTAGCCAGATTTTCATCATTCTCAGTATTCATACTCTCTTCAATTTCTAATTCTGTGATGTGATAAGAACTCAGATTTTTAGACAGTTCTTTAATAAAACGTTTTGTATTCTCAAAGTGTTTTGCCTTTTCAATGACATTTTCAATATGACGCTCTACCATCAATTCTATGACACTGTATACATTATCCATCAGTAAGATTTCATCGCGCTGTTCATAGATGACTTTTCTTTGTTCCATCAAAATCGTATCATATTCCAGCACCTGAGCTCTCGCTTGTGCATGAATGTATTCTGCATTGGATTGAATCGAATCTATAATTGTACGCACCCTGTCTTTTTTTAACTTTCCTTTACAGAAATCTTGAAATAACTCACGATGAAAATCGGTTGAATGCTTTCTGCATAAATCATCCTGTGTAGAAACATAGAAGCGTGAATAGCCTGGGTCACCCTGTCTTCCTGATCGTCCTCTCAGCTGATCATCAATTCGTTTTGCCTCATGACGTTCCAATCCCAATACCGCAAGACCACCTAGATTTCTACTTTCTTCACTCAGCTTAATATCGGTTCCTCGCCCTGCCATATTTGTCGCAATCGTTACAGCACCTGCATAACCAGCCTTCGCCACAATTTCAGCTTCCATCGCATGATTTCTGGCATTCAATACAGTATGACGAATTCCTCTTTTGGATAGAATGTCTGACAACATTTCACTGTTTTCAACCGAAATTGTTCCCACTAGGACTGGCTGACGCTTTTGATTCAGCATTTCAATTTCCTGCACAATCGCATCCAGTTTATCCTTTTTATACGCAAAGACTTCATCAGGATAATCAATACGTTGTACTGGTTTGTGTGTTGGAATCTGAATAACACGCATATTATAAACTTTCAACAGTTCATCTTCTTCTGTTTTCACAGTTCCACTCATACCAGACAGTTTTTCATACAATCGAAAGAAATTCTGATAAGTAATTGTCGCTAATGTACTTGTCTCTTGTTTGATTTCAATATGTTCCTTTGCCTGAATTGCCTGATGAAGTCCCTCTGAATATTCACGTCCAGGCATTTTTCTTCCAGTAAACTGATCAATCAATGAAAGTCCTTCATCATCAATCACATAATCAACATTCTTTCGCATGATATAGTTTGCCTTTAATGCATTTTGAA
>JAFULN010000073.1 GCA_017473335.1 Erysipelotrichaceae bacterium | reverse complement strand
GCCGGTGTAGCTCCACTCAATGTTCCTGCAATCCCCATATGATCAATATCAAGTATTTATACTAATGCAACCTGTTCAAAAAGTTGTATCAAATGACTAAATTCATCATCACTTAAAGAATGTTTATCCTCTACAATAATAATCCCTTCTGCAACTGCAACAGGTGTATTCGGGCTTGTACTGATGTGATGAGTTCCCTTTTCCAGCAGCCCTTCAAAACGATCAAACATCCATCCTGATGCCACTGACACTACAATTTTATCTTTCAATAGACTCTTTAGTGGTGTAACTACTTTTTCCATCTGATATGGCTTCACAGCTAAGATCACCACATCACTCTTCTCAATTACTTCTTCTGCATCCTGACATGCATGAACTCCATATTTTTCAGCATTCATACGCAATTTATCAACATGTGCAGCACATACAAAAACCTGTTCAGGATCAATTGCCTGTACCTTCAGCAATCCACCAATGAGTGCCTGTGCAATATTTCCAAAACCAATCACACCAATCTTCCAGTTTGTCATATGTTCAGCTCCCTTATTTCTTACTCATTGCTGCATTAATTGCGCTCATTGCAGCTGCTCTAAAACCATTTTGTTCTAAAGCTTCTACACCACGAATCGTCGTACCGCCAGGCGAACAGACCGCATCCTTCATTGCTCCTGGATGTTTTTCCTGTTCAAGATACAATGCCCCTGTTCCTTTGAGCATCTGTGCAACTAGACGATAAGCCATCGGACGAGTCAGACCATGCTTCACTCCTGCATCCCCCAGTGCTTCTAAATACATTGCAGTAAATGCAGGTGTACAGCCACTGATTGTATCTGCGATTGACATATGATCTGAATCTACCACCTCAACCAGTGCAATCTTTCCCAGTAATTCTTTCCACATAGAAAACTCTTCTTCTGTCAGAGAATTCTTTTCTTCCATAATCACAATCCCCTGTGCAACTGCAACAGGTGTATTAGGAATCATACTCAAATGATGTGTCCCTGGTGCAAGTGCCGCATCAAACTTATCAAAATTCCACTTCGATGCAACAGTAATCACAATCTTATCTTTTAAAAGATTCTGAATCGGTGCACATACTTTCTCCATCTGATAAGGCTTGACTGCTAAAATCACAACATCACTCTTATTAATTACTTCTTCTGCACTTTGACATGCATAAACACCATACTTCTTGGCGCTTACACATACTTTATCATAATGTGCAGCACATACATGCACCTGTTCAGGCTTAATTGCCTGTACTTTCAATAACCCTCCAATGAGCGCCTGTGCAATGTTTCCAAATCCAATCACACCAATCTTCCAACAATTCATCATACATCCTCTTTTCTATTCTTTTGATATTTGTAAAATATTCTGCTCATTCACAAAATGATACAATGCATGAGCCAGAAGATTCTGTGCTGGCCAGTAACTATATGAACACAAAATCCAGACCAAACGACTGCTTTTTCCAAACATATCTATCGCTAGCATTAAATCAGAAAACCAGAACATCAGACTTCCTATTAAAATAAGCTTTGTAGATATACATTTATTCGTACAATAGTTCGATAATGCCTTTGCCAGCATACAAGCGATAATCACTGCATATCCAATCAACAGTTTCTTCAATCCACTATCTTCAATCTGTATAAGCGGTGTCCCCGTACAAGATAAATTGACAAAACAGCTACAGGTACAATAAAAAGCACATCTTTCCACTGAAATCTCTTAAGTATATAAAACGCTACCAAATACATGACATGTCCAGACGCAAAACACAGTAGCCCTGCCATAAAATTGATGCCTAAAAGTACATCTGCGCACATTCCTAAACACAGCCCCAGTACTATCAGAATAATAACGCTTTTTCTATTTACATTCTGTTTCCATGCATAGACAAGATTTATACAACCAAGCACAAAAAACCATGAACTAGTGAAGCCTTTCAGCCATAATCCTCTAAATAGGTCATAGCACACAAGACATATCATCGCTGATATCAGCATCACTAAATTCAATACTCTTACTTTTTTATCCATAGCTAAGATTCTCTTTATTAGTCACATAGTAGTTTATCTTTCACAAACAAAGCTGCACCTTCTACACGATTTGACTGCGCAATTTCATCCGCCTGTTTCTTTAAATCTTCAGAAGCGTTTTCAACTGCAACTTTCAGACCTACCGCTTCAAACAAACTCAAATCATTCGTATTATCTCCAAAACCAACTGTTTCTTCTTTAGAAATCTGTCCTAAATTCATGATAATCTTCAAGGCTTCTCCTTTTGAGCATCTCGGATGCTGAACCTCTACATTGGATGCACCCGACCAGGTAATTAATATATCTTTCACATCTTTCAAGGCCTCAAGCAGTTCTGCTTTATGTTCAGCATTCTTTACCATGAAATGAAGCTTTCGCACTCCACCTTGTGCTTGATTTAAAAAATCAGCATCATATTGAAAGATACGTGTCTTTCTAAATTCCTGAATACGTTTGTGTGTCTCTCCAATCAGCTCTTTATCATCACTTAGTGTTTCACTACAATACAAGGTACCATCAACATCAATTGTCCAATAGGATGAAATTGGAGCACATACATCAAATACCTCTTTTGCCTTTTCCATAGAAAGTACTAAAGTGCGAATCACATTTCCAGCATGATCACTAATCAATGCTCCATTGGATGTCACTAAATACTTAAACTCTGTTCTTTCTTTAAAATAATCTGGAGCTTCTATGTACGCTCTTCCAGTACAAGGTACAAACAAAATCCCTTTTTCATGCAGCTGCTGAAGAACTTCTTTACTCAGTTCACCAACTTCTCCTTTGACATTTAGAAATGTACCATCCAAATCACTCGCTACACAACGTATCTGTTTCATGACGCATCCTCCATAGAATCATTATATCGTTTTTCAACATCAAGTTCTATCCTAAGTGCGAAATCAAGAAAATAGTGGTATGATTGTGGAGTAAGAAAAGAGGAGAACTCATTATGATCAATCGTGATTTAATTCAAAAGCTCGCAGAAATGCTGAAAAACGAACATGTCGATGCTCTTATGGCAGCTCCAGGACATGACCTTGTCTTCCTGTTAGGACATTCTCCTTATCTGTGCGAACGTTTTCAGACGCTTGTCATCACCGCAAAAGGTGAAGCTTTCTATATCTGTAATCGCTTGACAGAAGCAGAAGCAATAGGTTTTATGGATGGAAATAAAGTCTATCAATGGATGGATTCAGAGGGCTTTACTGAGACTGTTAAAAAAGCCTTTGAGGAACATAATCTCATCGGTAAACGTATTGCTGTCAATGGTACAGTACGTGCATTTAATTTAATTAAACTGATGGAAACCTTTGAATTTACACCAGTCAACGGAAAACATTATTTAGAAATGACACGAATCATTAAAACACCTGAAGAACTTGAGAATTTAAGAATCTCATCACAGATTGTGGATAAAGCTTTTGAAGATATTATTCATTTCATCAAGCCAGGCATGAGTGAAAAAGATATTAAAAATGAACTCGCTCGTTTATGCATGCATTATGGTGCGGATGCCTTTATGGGAGGTATTGTTGCGGTTGATGCGAATGCTGCAAATCCACATTATTTTGGTGACAGCGCAATCATTGGTGAACATGCAGTTGTAGAAATGGACTATGGCTGCACCTATAAAGGCATGTTCAGTGATATCACAAGAACTGTTATTGTAGGTAATGCAACCGACAGAGAAAAAGAAATCTATAACCTCGTACTCAAGGCAAACCTAGCTGGTGAAGCAGCTGCAGTAAATGGGGCATGGATTCCAGATGTTGATATGGCAGCCCGCAAAGTCATTGAAGAAGCTGGATATGGCTACGAATTCAATCATCGTCTAGGACACGGTATCGGCTATGCTGGACATGAAGCTCCATATATCCACGGTGACAACAAGATGCATTTAGCACCTGGCATGGCTTTCAGCTGTGAACCTGGCATCTACATTCGTAATGAAATCGGTGTTCGTATTGAAGACGTTGTCATCATCAACGAAAAAGGCGAAACCGAAGTCCTCAACAAGTGTACCAAAGAACTCGTTGAAATCTTCTAATATCTGCTGTGACATTGAATGTGTCACAGCTTTTTATTATTGTAATCATGGATTTATCATTATTTCTTTTCTATACCAAATGATAAACCCGTAAACTTATGCTTACGGGTTTATTTGATTTATAAATGGCGCAGCGAGAGGGATTCGAACCCTCGGTAAGCTTACACCTACACACGCTTTCCAAGCGTGCTCCTTCAGCCTCTCGGACATCGCTACAATAGCTGCTTATTTAGCAGCTGGTTTTTTCATTCTCCACAGTTCGCTATATGGTACAAACACGATAGAATCGGCATTAACCTTTGCCTGATTTCTCTGTTTCTTGATATTGCCTTCATGAACAGAGTTCAAAAGATCTTTTGATACCATGTACTGTACATAGCAAACCTTCTTCAATAAGAACCACTTCTGAATCATTTCATAAATAACTGGCTGTGGATCTTCAACTGCATTTACAGCTTCAGATGCATGTTCTTTCAATGCAACCGATTCAGCAACTGCTTCAGTCTTCAGCTGTTCATAATTGCTGAAACAAGACTTGTCAAATTCTCTCTGCAAAGCACCTGCTTTGTAAGTGTACAGTCTAGAATAAATTGATGCAACTGCTTTTTCATCATTATTTACAACAGATACAAGTTCATTCTTGCAATCTGCAAATGGACTTCCTGGTTCAGTGAAGCAGTAGTACATACCCTTTGCATACAGGTAGTTCTGCTTATCTGCACGATAAATCATCAGACCACGCTGCTGTCCATCACGTTCTGAATAAACAATCAGTGGACAAACAACACGCAAATCTTCAAGTTTGAATGCATCCTTATAACGGATAATCTGGTTGGAAATCACAGTACGATTCAGCGCAATGCGATAATTTACGCATACACGGCAGTCATTGTCCTGTTCAAAAATTGTCGTCAGGATACTTCTGAATGGATCTGTTTCTTCCATCATTTCAAGGTAATCTTCAAGATAACCATTGAAATCGCAGTCTGTACCGCCCTTACGTACATCCTGCACTTCTTTAAGTAATGTTGTGATTGGCATAATTCTAGCTCCCCTATTATGGTATAAAACCCTTATTTATAATTATTCTACCTAATATTCAAAAAGGATACACTATTTTTATTTTTTAGTACTTGACATTGCAAGGTACTTGTCTTAACATAACCTTAAAGAAACAAAGGAGGCAACTATGAACTCTCAATTTAAAAAAGGTGTACTTGAACTGGTTGTCATGATTGTAGTTAGTCAACATGATATCTATGGATACGAACTTGTGAAGCAAGTATGTGAAGTCGTACAAGTCAATGAAGGAACCATCTATCCATTATTAAAGCGAATGACCAACGAAAAGTACTTTGAAACCTATTTAAGAGAATCTACTGAAGGTCCTCCACGTAAATATTATCGTATCACTCCCCTAGGACTAGAAGCTATGAACCAATTAAAATATGACTGGCTTCAGTTCAGCAGACAAATCAATCAATTTATTGAAGGAGATTGTGACCATGACTAAACAAGAATTTTTAACAAGACTCAAAATGAAATTATCTGTGCTAAGTACAGATGAAATCACAGATATCATTGATGAATATTCAGAAATCATAGATGAAAAAATCAATGAAGGTAAAACAGAACAACAGGCAGTTCATGATTTTGGCAATGTGGATGAGTTGGCACGTGAAATCTTAAAAGCTTACAAGATAGATGATCAATTCACAGAAAAAGAAGACTGGTCACGTCAGTTAAGTTCCATATTGAATGATGTTGCATCCTTTTTAACACGTATCTTTGGTGATTTGTTTGAACACATGAATGAAAGAGGTTTCTCCAACATCATCTCTACCATTATCACCGCAATCCTTCTCTGTATTTTCCTGCGTATTCCATTTTGGATTATTGAAGTTCTAGGTGATATTCTATTATCAATTCTATTGCCAGGTTTATTAGAAGGTTTAGTCGTAGGTGCATGGAATATTCTTTGTGATATTGGATATCTAGTATTTGCGATTGGTGTTATCGTAAATTTAGTTAAAACTGGAGAAGTCTCACTAAAAAAAGGATTCCATTCCATGAAACAAGAAGACAATACACCTAAACAAATCATTGATGCAGATTATACTGAAAAAGAATCATCTGAAAATCCTGATGATTCAGACCTCTAAAAAGTAATATTATATGTTATCATAAAAGTGATTCAAGACTAAAGGAGGTCTTCACTCAATGAGTCAGCCATTACAGACAGAGCGCTTAATCCTTCGTCAAGTCATAGAAGATGACGCTATTCCAATGTATCACCTGATTCATCACAATCCAAATGTACTTAAAACTTTTTTAGCACAGTACATCGACAACATCAAAGATGCTACCGTTGATAATCTGATTCAATTTCAGGAATTAGGAAAACTCATCTATATCCTGGAACTGAAAGATACACATGAAGTAATAGGACTTCTTTTAGAACAGGAACAAACCATTGAATCCATTGAACTGGGCTATGCGATTGGAGAACCTTATTGGAACCAAGGATATGCTACAGAAGCTCTCAAAGCAGTCATTCATCATCTATTCCATTTAGAGTATCAAAGAGTCACTGCAGAATGCTTCATTGAAAACGTTGCATCCTCACGCGTGATGGAAAAATGCGGTATGAGACGCACACATAACAGCTATCCACTGCATTATCAAGGTAAAGATCACACTGTGATTGAATATGAGATTCATTCAAAAACAGACTTTTAAAAATAGTCTGTTTTTTTCATGTTTTATAAAATTTTAAAGAATGATTCTCATTCTCATATTCAACAAACGAATACTTTTTTCTTTTGAAAATCTACAACCAATATTACAAGAGTCATCCCATCACAAATACATATGATAGTACTTATCAGCTGTTTATAGAAAGCCTCATATTAATTATTCTTTTTTAAAATATAAAACCTCAAAAATGGATGATGAAAAATCATTCATTTTTCTTCTCTGTGAGAGAATCACGAACTGTGGTAAAATAATGTCAAATACGGAGGTGCACTTTATGAAAAAAGTAATTGCTGCTCCAGCTTATCTGCATGAGACCCTTCTTCATCAGCTGCTGGACGAACAACATACACAAGTATTAAGCAACGTATCCGTTGTTCCTTTTAGTGCCCTTCTGCCTCGTTCAACAGTTAGCACATCAGAAATCCTTGAACAAGCATATGCACGTATTCAGTCCATAAAGGATGCTTGTCCTCATTTTACTCAAATGATGGATAACCCCAGCTTTCTGAAACAGCTGACTGATTTTCGCAATGAGATGGCTGAATATCAGATACAGCTGGAAGATCTACCTGAAGAAGATGATTTTCAAAGAGAGTTAAAACAACTCATTCAATCTTTTTATGATCTTCCCACTGCATCATCACATCGAATTGACTTTTTACACTCACACATTAATATGAATCATGTAGAAGTCATTCCTTCTTATCATTCATCAATGTTTGATGGCATGTGCACTGAACATCTTTTAAAATCAGGTGCAGCTTTAAAAGACATATCTTTAACACCTGTTTCATTGACTGGCTATACTGCATTAAATCGACGTCAGGAAATCGAAGCCTGCGCTCAGCATATTATCTCAAATAACCTTAAGCCTGAAGATATCAATATCGTACTTTGTGATTCTGCTTCTGATCAGAAAGTACTTCAGCTTGTCTTTGATCGTTATGGCATTCCTTATGGATTTGTCAACTCTTCAAAACCATCTCAGATT
>JAFULN010000072.1 GCA_017473335.1 Erysipelotrichaceae bacterium | reverse complement strand
GAAAGAAAAGGCGATTTCAAAATGTGGCATGAAGGCGGCATCGGAAACTACAATGGTGGTGGACGTGATGCAGCTTATGCAACAGGACACAGCCCTCAGCAGCTGGGTGAAAGAGACAAGGCAACAGTTCTGAGAGAATATGGTGAAGAACTGGGTGTTGAATTCATGCTGGAAACAACACTGGTAAAACTGGTGAAGACAGATGGTCGTGTAACTGGTATTATCGCTGAAAGCAAAGAAAAGGGCACAATCCAGATCAATGCTTCTAAGGGTGTTATCGTATGTACTGGTGGATACACAGGTAATGCTGAAATGCTGAAGGCTCTTCAGCCAGAAACAGTACGTGTAAGTGCTACTGGTATCGCACTGACTTCTGCTGACAATGGTTCAGGTATCAAGGCTGCTCTGTGGGCAGGTGCTGATATGGACCAGGTACATGGTACTTGCAGCTTTAACCGTGCTGCAGTAGACCCTAAGACTGGTAAGGGTGGAGATAAGGGTCAGTGGTACTGGTTCGGTGAACAGCCATTCATGAAAGTTAACCTGAATGGTGTTCGTTTCTGTAATGAATCTGGACCATATGACTATATGCTGCACAGTACAAGCATGCAGCCAGGTTCAGTATACTGCCACATCTATGATGCAAATGCAAAGGCACATGCAGAACAGATGCAGATGGTAGGATGCTGCCGTCTTTTCCCATTCGATAATGGTGCACCAATGAACATTCCATTTGATGCAGTGTGGGGTGGTATGAATCAGGGATTAATTGACAGCGGTCATATCGTTGTTGCAGATACTCTGGAAGAACTAGCTGAAGGTCTGAATATTCCTGTAGAACCATTCCTGGAACAGGTTAAGCGTTACAACACTTATGCTGCAACAGGTGTTGATGAAGAATATGGTAAGGTTGCTTATCGTATTACTCCAATTGATACTGCTCCATTCTATGGTGTAAGAACATGCGCATGGCTGCTGTCTACACTGGATGGTATCCGTATCAACAAGAATATGAATGCAATCGATGCTGATCATAATCCAATTCCTGGACTGTATGTATGCGGCGATGCTTCTGGTGGATTCTTCGGAAATACATATTTCAACCTGGTAACTGGTATGGCAGCTGGACGTTCAGTAACATTTGGACGCCGTGCAGGTCGTATTGCAGCTACTGAAGCTCTGTAAGATAAAGAAATTTAGGCTCTGTCACTTTGTGGCAGAGTCTTTATGTTATAATAAAGAAAAAGCAGGAGGAAATACTATGGAATTAAATATTCAGCCTTTGATTGATCATGCAGTCGAAATTATAAAATCACATAAAGTAACAGAGCAGCCAGGTGCTTATGCCAGATGGATCTGGCAGAATGAACAGGAAAATCGTGAGTTGGGCATCAATGAGTATGGATGTGCTGATGCAGCCAACATTTTGTATATGATTGGAAAGTTTCCAAGTGAAGCGGATGAACGTGCTGGATGGGTAAAGACACTGCAGTCTTTTCAAAATGAGGAGACTGGTTTGTTTCATGAAGTGACTCATCACACATTTCATACAACTGCTCATGTCATTGCAGCACTGGAACTGTTTGAGAAAAAAGCACTTTATCCTTTAAAAGGAATGGCACATTGTTTAAGCAAAGAAGGTCTTTATCATCTTTTGGATAATTTAGACTGGCACGATAATCCTTGGACTGCTTCACATGAAGGAGCAGGGATTTATGCTGCGGTCGTATTAAATAAAGAAGCAAGTCCACAATGGCAAAGATGGTACTTTGAATGGCTGTATGATCAGATGTGTCCAGAGACTGGATTCTGGAGAAAGGGCGATGTGCGCCCGATTATGAATGCGGATTCTTTTGCGGGGGTTCGTAAAGCTCCATCTGTATTTCCATATCTTGCAGGAAGTTTTCATTACTTGTTTAACCATGAATATGCACACATGCCAATTCGTTATCCTGAAAAGATGATTGATACTTGTCTTGAAATCTATAAAACAAAATCATGGGAACGCTTGGGTCGTGCAATTTCATTTGCGGAGATTGACTGGACATACTGTATTACACGTTCTGTGCGTCAGTGTCATTATCGCTATGAGGAATGCAAGGATATAGTTCGTGAATTTGCGAAAGACTATATTGAATGGCTTTTGTCTTTGGACTATAAAACGCATGATGGTTTAAATGATATGCATACTTTGTTTGGGTGCATTTGTGCATTGGCTGAGCTGCAGTCATTTTTGCCTGGAGAAATCATCAGTGATGTTCCTTTGAAGCTTGTCTTGGATAGAAGACCATTTATTTGATGGATTTGTTATAAAAAATATATACAATTCTTGAAGTTTGCATTGAATTTACAAAGAGTTAAAAAATGACTACTTCAAATCAGAAATGAAATGGTTTATAATATACACATGAAAACGCGAAAAGCGTAAGGGAAAGGAAAGACTCAAAATGAAAAAGTTATTCAAACTTGTTCTGGCTCTGATGTTAGTACTGGGTATGGCAGCATGCGGTTCTAGCAACGGTGGTACAGACACTCCTGCTGATGACGAACCCAAGGAAGTAAAATTCGCTATCTGGCACACATTCACAAAGGCACAGGAAACTATGCTGCAGGACTTCGCTGCAGAATACATGGCTGCTCATGAAGGCGTTACAATTGACGTTGTTGGTGGTTATGATTATTCTACATTCGAAGGTACTGTATCTGACGCTGTAACTAATGGTGTTGGACCTCAGTTGATTTTCAACTATACTTCTTTCGCTAAGAACTTTGATGGTTATGACATGCTTCTTCCTTTGGAAGAATACTGGGATTTCAAATTGTCTGATGTAACTTCTGCAAACTATGTAGAAGAAGCTAGCGCATTTGATGATGGTAAGGTTTATGCTGCTCCTATGCAGACTACTGGACCTCTGCTGTTTGTCAACAAGACAATTTATGATGAACTTGGTCTGTCTCTGCCTAGAACTTGGGATGAATTAAAAGCTAATTCTAAGAAGATCTATGAAGAAAAGAATATCGTTGGTTTCGCAGTTGACTCTGCAACTGACTTTGCTCAGATGTTGATTCTTCAGACTCATGATGGTCAGTATGTTGATCTTGCAAACAAGAAAGTTGTTTGGAACGATGAAGCTCTGACTCAGTGGGTTGAATGGTGGGCAGAAGGTGTTCGTGAAGGTTATTTCCAGCTGAAGGCTCAGTCTGCTGATGGATATAACTCAGGCGACATCAACTCTGGTATCCTGGCTTCTTACATTGGTTCTTCTGCTGGTCTGCCATATCTGGGTGGACAGGGTGCTGATGCTACTTGGGAACTGGCAGTTACTACTGTTCCTGTAATCGATGAAAACTCTGTAGAAGTTGTTAACTGGAACCGTTCAGCTATCGGTTTCAAGACTGGTGATGAAGCTACTGATGCAGCAATTGCTGATTTCGTAGCATACCTGATTGAACAGAATGGCCGCTGGGTACAGATTCTGAACGCTTACTCTCCTTACTACAAAGTACAGGAAAATGCTGATTACCAGGCATTTGTTGCTAACGATTTGGCTCTGACTGCTCTGGGTGGACAGCTGGTAAATGGTATCGTTCCTCCTACATTCTCTGGTGCTAACCAGGTTCGTACAGAACTTGACACTATGATGAAGGGTGTCCTGAATGAAGGATGGACTGCTGAAGCAGCAGTTAATACAGCAGCAACTAACGCTGAAGCTGCAATGAACGAATAAGTCAAGCAATTTGAAAAGGGCTGAGGGTTATTCCTTCAGTCCTTTTTCCTCAATTGTTTGAATTTTATTTTCTGTGTTTGAAATGGGCTTCGAACACAAAAAATAAAGAAGAAAGTAGAGTTTGCGAAAGGAGAACTATCATGAGTAAACTTCTGGTATTCTGTCTGGATGCGCTGTGCACATGTGATATTGAATATATGAAGACTCTTTCTAACTTCAAGAAAATTATTGAAGAAGGAAGTTATATCAAACATGTTGAACCGGTTTATCCATCACTTACTTATCCATGCCATTGTTCTATCTTGACAGGAAGAACAGTAAAAGGACATGGTATTCCGCATAATGAAATGGTGGATGTAGAAGATCCTCATGCACCGTGGTATTCACTTAGATCACAGATTCAGTGCCGTACACTGATGGATGTGGCTCATGAATACGGTAAGAAAACATGTTCATTAACATGGCCTGTATCTGGTGGTGCTGACATTGACTACAATATGCCAATGATTGTTCCTATTGATTATCAGGGAGATAATCCTTATCAGTTCTATGTGAACAATGCAACACAGGAAATTCTGGATCGCTATTTTTGGAAGTATGAATATCTTCTGACTGGTGAAAAGCGTTCTTTGGATGAATTTACAATGGAACTGGCAATTGATATTTTGGAAGATTATGGCCAGCCTGATATCATGCTGGTAAAGATGTGTGATTTGGATAGCGCAAAGCATCGTAATGGTATTCAGAATGAAGTGGTCAACAAGCAGCTGAGAAAGCACAATGAAGAGTTGGGAAGACTTTTAAAAGCTCTTGAAAAGTTTGGTGATTTGGAAGATACAAATATTGTTATTTTGGGTGACCATGGACAGAGTGATGCGGTGCAGAATATCAATTTCAACCTGCTTTTGAAAGAAAATGGATTCATTACAACAGATGAAAACAATAATTTGGTGGATTGGGAAGCTTATTGTCATTCAGCTTCTATGTCTGCATGGATTGAATTGAAAGATAAGAATGATGAAAAGCTGAAAAAGCGTGTGTATGACTTCCTGCTTTCATGCAAGGAAAGACCTGAACTGAATATTGGTTATGTCTTTACGAAAGAGGAAGTTGAAGAACAGTTTGGTTTAGTGAATGAACATATTGACTTTGTCATTGAAGGTAAGGAAACAATGAACTTTGACAGTACTTTGGCTGGAAAAGATTTGTTTGAAGAATACCTGAAGCCTGGATGGAGTCATACTCTGGCATCACATGGCTATCTACCATTCCAGAATGAAACAACAACATTCATCGCCTGGGGCAAAAACATAAAAAAGGGAGTCGTTGTAGAACGAGGCTCTATGTTGAATGAAGCGTCAACGATGGCTGCAATGCTCGGTATGGAAATGAATGATACTGAGGGTACACCTTGGGTTGAAATATTAAAATAAAAGGGGAGATTTCTTATGAAGATTACAATTGATCACCTGACCAAAGATTTTGGTTCTACAATTGCCGTCAATGACTTTAGTGCAGTTATTGAATCTGGTGAACTGATTGCCTTGCTGGGTCCTTCTGGATGTGGTAAGAGTACAATGCTGAACATGATTTCAGGTATTCTGCCTTCATCAACTGGTAAGATTTTCTTTGATGAAGATGATGTTACAGATGTAACACCTGAAAAGCGTGGGGTAGGTCTGGTGTTCCAGAACTATGCATTGTATCCACACATGACTGTTCTTGAAAACATCGCATTCCCGCTTGAAATCAAGAAAGTTAAGAAAGAAGAACGTGAAGCAAAAGCTAAGGAAATGGCTAAGCTGGTTCATGTTGATATGCTGCTGGATCGCAAGCCTAAGCAGCTCTCTGGTGGTCAGCAGCAGCGTGTTGCGATTGCACGTGCTTTGATTAAGAATCCTCGTGTTCTGCTTCTGGATGAACCTCTGTCAAACCTGGATGCTCGTCTGCGTATTGAAATGCGTGAAGAAATTCGTCGTATTCAGCAGGAAACTCAGGTTACTACAATTTTCGTTACACATGACCAGGAAGAAGCAATGTCTATTTCTGACCATATCGTTCTGATGAAGGATGGATTTTTGCAGCAGGTGGCTCGTCCTCAGGAACTCTATGATGAACCAGCAAACTGCTTCGTTGCAGACTTCCTTGGAAACCCACCGATCAATAAGACATATGGTGTTGTTCAGAATGGTGCAATTGTTCTGGATGGCGGATGTGTTGTTGAACTGGATGCTGCTAAGAACCTGAAGGAAGGTCACAAAGTGATTCTGTCTATGCGTGCAGAATCCATTGTTATTGACGAAGGAATCAAGAACGCTGAAGGTACAGTAGTAGAAACTTACGTTATGGGGAAAGAAGTTCTGGCTTATGTAAGTCTGGGCGACTACAAAGTAAGAGCTTATATTCCTGCAGAAAAGAGCTTTGGCAAAGGACAGAAAGTAACAGTTGGACTTAAGAAACGAGGCGTCTTCGTATTTGATGCAGAAACAGGAGAAAGACTTGCATGAGTACCAAAACAGCAGGAAAAAAGAAAAGCTTATCGTTAGGTAAAACGGTTGAGCCTTATCTTTACCTCGCTCCATTTGCCATTGGGGTTATACTGTTTACTCTTTATCCAATTGTTAACGTAGTTCTCTTATCCTTTAAAGAGGGATACAACTTTATTACTAAGGATTTTGCAAGCTGGGGTATTGGCAACTATCTGTATGTACTGAAAGATGCTTATTTCCTTCAGGCTTATAAGAATACATTTATGTATGTATTCATTGTTATTCCTATTTCTACATGTTTGGCGGTTGTCATTGCTACACTGTTGAACCAGAAAATTAAATTCAGCGGTATGTTCCAGACTGCGTACTTCCTTCCAATGGTTACTTCTACAATTGCGATTGGGTTCGCATGGCGTTTCATGTTTAACTACAAATCAGGGGTTATTAACTATCTGCTTTCGTTTTTTGGCATTGAAGCTATTAACTGGCTGCAGGTACCTCAATATAACTTCCCTGCACTTTGTATCTATGGGATTTGGGCAATTCTTCCATTTACTATCATTCTGCTTCTGTCTGGTTTGCAGAATATTGATCCAATGTATTACACAGCTGCTAAGGTTGATGGAGCTGGTCCAATCAAGAGCTTCTTTAGAATTACTCTTCCATTGCTTGCACCTACAATCTTCCTGGTAGTTTGTGTGAACACAATTAGTACATTTAAGGTTTACAATGAACTGTTCCCATTGTTCCAGGGGGCTGGTATCGCAAATAACCTGTTTACTGTTGTTTATTACATTTATTATCAGTTCCGCGTTAAGTCACCTGCAAGATATGGATATGCAGCTGCTGCAGCTGTATTGCTGTTCATCACTATCTTTATCTTTACGATGATTCAGCGCTGGGTTGAAGGAAAGACAAAGAACTAGGAGGAATGAAAGATGTTGGATAAGATTAAGTATTCATTAAAGCATCTGACAGTTGGAAGAGTTATTATTTATATCTTCCTGACTCTTGGTGCAATTGTTATGTTCTTCCCATTTTATTGGATGATTACAGGTGCATTTAAGACTTATTTTGAAGTGACTGCATTCCCGCCAGTATGGTGGCCTTCTTCATTCAATTTGGATAACTTCGTTACAGCTTTCAATATGGCTCCATTCATGACCTACTTTAAAAACTCAGTCATTGCAATGGTTGGAAGTGTTGGTTTGTGTACGTTTACTACAATTTTAGCTTCCTTTGCGTTCTCTAAGCTGAAATTCCCTGGGCAGCACATCATCTTTGGTTTGCTTCTGGGATTAATGATGGTTCCGTTTGAAATGATCATTATTACAAACTATCGTACTATTATCGATATTAAGATTTACAATACGATTTTTGCTCTGATTATTCCATTTACTTCAAGCATTTTCTATACATACATTCTGAAGGGGTTCTTTGACAGCATTCCTGATTCACTGTATCAGGCTGCAAGAGTCGATGGATGTTCTAACTGGAAGTATCTGTGGAGAATCATGGTTCCAATTGCTAGACCTTCTTTGGTAACTATTATCCTGCTGAATGCAATTGCTTCATGGAATAGCTTCATGTGGCCAATGCTGGCAGTTGTTGATAAAGACCTAAGAACATTGCCATTTGGGCTGTATGCATTCGTTTCAGAAGGCGGTGCAGAAACTCAATTGATGATGGCAGCTTCTACAATCATCGTTGTACCTATGATTATTTTGTTCCTGTTTGCAAGAAAACAGATTGTCAATGGTGTAGCACGTGGAGGTCTGAAAGGATAACGCACAAAGCCGTCGAAAGACGGCTTTTAATATGAAAATGATAGAGGATGATTGAAATCATTGGTTAATGTTTTTTTGTTTCTATATGTTATGTGGTATAATCAAGTTCTAGAAAAGAGTGTGAATGTATGAATCATAAAGTAGAACCGCATAAGTCATCTATCTTGGATGCGGATGCAAACTTAGTTGCGTTAAGTGTTTATTTGCTTCCTTTGTTAGGAAATTTTATGTCATTAGGTATTATTTCATGGGTGCTTCCAGTTGTAGCAATATTCCTTGAAAAGAACAGCCCTCTAGTCTTTTTTCATGCAGTTCAGTCTTTAGTGCTGCAGGCAGTTGTACTGGTTTTTAATGTCTTGATGATATTATTTGGTTTTGTTTCAGCAGGATCTTCCTTAGTTTTAGGGAATAATATCTTTGGTGCATTAGGGGTTGTTGGGATTGTTGGCGTTATAAGTACTGCAATTACTGTAATAGTTGTTGCGTTTGAAATCGTTGGTATTGTGAAGGCGTATGGCTGGGAAATCTATTATTTTCCGTTCTTTGGAGAATTCACTAAGAAATTTACAAATAAGCAATAAAAAGTTATCACATTTAATGTGATAACTTTTTAGTTTCACCACCTTGACAGATGTAGAGGTATAATGTATTATAAGATTGACAAATGTAGAGATGTGGAGTGATTTTGATGCGTAGAATAGCAGCTTATTTGATAGTAATCTCTCTTTTATGCGGATGTACTGCTATATATCATTCTAATGGTCAAAATGAAGAAACACTTCTTCAAAGAATGATTGAAAAGGTTGAAACAGAAGATATGGAATTGTATGCAGTGATACTCAGGGGTATAGAATTTCAAAAGCAGACTGATGGAAGTTTAGCTGAAGTTTTTTGTACATATGGTGAATCCATGGAATTTAATCATCCGAAAAATCAGTTGCCCAGTGGCGATTATATGAAGGCTGTATTGAAGGAGAAGAAAATTCTTGAGATTTTTGAAACGATGTCTGTAACAGAATTAGATTTCATTCAAATGCCATCAGAGGGTGATGCAGTAGTAAAAGTAAACCTTGATGCAGACAAAGGGATGAACAATAGTATATGCTTCTTCCGCAATGGGACAATGATGGTTTCCTCAGGTCCTGAATATGGTAAAAGAGAAGCAGAATTCTATCAGGTGAACGATGATACGATTAACAAGTTAATAAATGTTG
>JAFULN010000071.1 GCA_017473335.1 Erysipelotrichaceae bacterium | reverse complement strand
TTACACATATCTGACACCAGATATTGCGTATCATCTGGACAAGCTGGATCGAGGCTATGATCGACTGGTGAACTTCTTTGGTGCAGACCACCATGGTTATATTACACGTCTGAAGGCTGCGATTCAGGCGCTGGGTTATGCAAGTGACAAGCTGGATGTAGATATCATTCAGATGGCACGCATGATTAAGGATGGAGAAGAATTTAAATTATCTAAGCGTTCAGGAAAGTCTGTAGCGCTGCGTGATTTGATTGAAGAAGCAGGTGCTGATGCAGTACGTTACTTCTTCGCAAGTCGTGCTGCGGATACACAGATGGATTTTGATATCGACATGGCGAAAAAACAGACGAATGAAAACCCTGTTTACTACGCACAATATGCACATGCAAGAATGTGCTCAATTTTGAGTGCTGCAAGTGATATTGAAATTGCGGATAGCTTTGATTTAATCACTCATCCAAAAGAACTGGCATTGTGCCGACAGCTGAATGAATTTTCAGGTGTTGTTGCAGATGCTGCAGTGACTCGCATGCCGCACAAGATGTGCAATTATATTCGTGCATTAGCACAGAATTTCCACAGCTTCTATGCAGACTGCAAAGTAGTGGACAGAGACAATATGGCGCTTTCTTCACAGCGTTTGGCTCTGGTCATGGCTGCAAAGATTACCATGAAGAATGCGCTCAACAGCATTGGCGTGGGTGCACCAGAAAGAATGTAACAAAGAAATAAAGAGGAAAAAGATTCATGATGAACAGTTCTATGACAGATGTAGCTTTCGAGCTGCTCGGAAAGAAGAAAAAACCAGTTAGCTTTGCGAAGCTCTGGGAAGAAGTGAGTCAGTGCATGGGCTTTTCAGAAGCAAAAGCTGCCAATAAAATTGCTTCATTCTATTCTGCAATGATGCTGGATACTCGTTTTGCGTCACTGGATGACAACAAATGGGATTTAAGATCACGCAGAACATATGAAGAAACACATCCAGACACAAGTGCTCTGATGATGGAAGAAGACAGCGATGATGAATACGTGGATGACGCTGAATATGATGAAGACGGAAATCCAATAGAAAAGTCAATGTACGATGATTCAGATGATTCATTCGATGAATAAGCAAGAGAACAGATGCCCAAAGGCATCTTTTTCTTTTGTCATAGACTAAATTCTGTTACAATGATAAACAGAGGTGAAATAATATGTTAGAAAAACATCAGCTGAAAGAAATCTTGAGTCTGTGTGTTGAAACAGGTGGAGATTTCGCAGAAATCTTTGAAGAAAAGAAAATCAGTCATACAGTATCTTTGTTGAATGGTGCTGTAGAAAAAGCCAATAGCGGTATTACGTATGGTGTTGGAATGCGTATTTATCATGGAACTGAATCTGTATATGCATTTTCAAATGACACATCAATGGATAATTTAAGAAAGATGGCAAAGAATTTGTCAGCTTCTTATCATGATGAAAAGAAAGATATTTCTTTTGAATTAGAAGAAGTCATTTATGAAAATCAGCATCCTGTTCAAATTGATCCATCAACCGTTGAAATGGAAAAGAAGATTGAAGTTGCGAAACAGGCTTCAAAGGGTGCCATGGAATATGATGAACTGATCAAAAAGGTCATCGTGAATTATCTGGATGAAAAACAGGAAGTGGCAATTTCTAATACAAATGGCAAGTACATTCGTGATACACGTATTCGTACACGTCTGGCAATTCAGGCAATTGCGATGGATGGCGAAGATATGGAAACTGGATTCTTTGGTCCAGGTGCTGCCAAAGGATTTGAATTCTATGATGAACAGAATCCATATGAAGCAGGACAAGAAGCCGCAAGAATTGCCAAGACATTGTTGACTGCAGATTTGTGTCCTAGCGGAACGATGCCAGTGGTCATTGACAATGGATTTGGTGGTGTTATTTTCCATGAAGCATGCGGACATTCATTAGAAGCAAGCTCAGTGGCAAAGGGACAGTCTGTCTTTGCAGGAAAACTGGGTCAGCAGATTGCAGGCTCTAAGGTATCTGCAGTAGATGATGGAACGATTGCCAATGCATGGGGATCAGCCAATATTGATGATGAAGGAAACTTCACAAAGCGTAATCTTTTGATTGAAAATGGTATTTTGAAGGGTTACATGGTAGATACACTTAATGGACGCAGAATGGGCATGGAATCGACTTCCAGCAGCCGCAGACAGTCCTATAAATACGAAACAACTTCACGTATGACCAATACATTCATTCTTAATGGTGAAGATAAACTGGAAGATATGATTGCATCTATGGAATATGGTCTATACTGCAAGAGCATGTCAGGTGGAAGCGTAAATCCAAGTACAGGTGATTTCAACTTTGCGGTACAGGAAGGCTATCTGGTTAAAGATGGCAAGATTGTAAAACCAGTCAAGGGTGCATCTTTGATTGGCAACGGTGGAGAAACACTGATGAAGATTGATATGGTTGGTACAAACCTGAAACGTGCACAGGGTATGTGCGGATCAAGCAGCGGCTCAATTCCAACAGATGTTGGACAGCCAGCGATTCGCGTCAGCTCTATGATCGTAGGAGGTAGACAGTAATGAATTTCAAGAAATTAATTGAAGAAGCAAAACTGGCAGGAATTGATCCAGTTGAAGTATATTCTCAGATGTCTGAACAGGAAAGTATTAAAGTGTTCAGAAACAATGTGGATGGCTTAACGATTGCACAGAGCGGTGGTATCGCAGTTCGAGGTATTTATCAGGGGAAGATGGGTTACTGCTTCATGGAAGAAGACAGTGATGAAAACATCCCATTGATTATTCAGCTGATCAAAGAAAATGCTGGTTCTTTGGAAATTGAAGATACATCCAAGATTTTTGAAGGCTCTTCCAGCTATCCAGAAATTCACTCAGATGAAAATCAGCTAGCTTCAACACCGATGAATACAAAGATTAATTTGTTGAAGGAAGTAGAACAGAAACTTGCAGCAGCTGATCCACGTATTGTTCAGGTAATGGCAACTGTGATGCAGACAGTGAATGTAAATACTGCAATTCAGAACTCTTTGGGTCTGGATGTTTCTAAGAAAGAATCTTACACTTTCTTCTATTCAATGGCTTTGGCACATGAAAACGGCGACAACAAGAGCGGTATGGATTTCAAGGTGTTAAGATCACTGGATGATGTGAATGTGGATGAGTTCGTTGAAAAAGTTAAGAATGAAGTCGTTGGCAAGCTTGGCGCAAAACAGGTCAAGACTGGCAAATATAAAGTCATTTTGAAAAACAGTGCGATGAGTGATTTGTTAGGTGCACTGACTGGTCTATTCAATGGTGAACAGGTCTATAAGGGAATCAGTAAGCTGGCAAATAAAATGGATACAAAGATTTTTGATGAAAAGATTACTATTGTGGATGATCCATTAAAGAAAAATGGTTTGAACAGTACACCATTTGATGATGAGGGTGTTGCTTCATCGACAAAACAGATTGTAGATCATGGTGTATTGAAGATGTTCTTACACAACCAGAAGTCTGCAGCACAGATGAATACTGTTTCAACAGGTAATGGATTTAAAGCTGGTTATGCTGGACAGGTTGGTATCAGTCCTACAAACTTCTACATTGTTCCATCTGATGTTTCTTATGATGAACTTTTGAAAAAGATGGGTACAGGTTTAGTGATTGATGAACTGAATGGTCTTCATGCAGGGCTTAATTCCATCACAACAGATTTCTCACTGCAGGCTGCAGGATATCTGGTCGAAGATGGCAAAATCGTACGTCCAGTGAATCTGATTACAGTGGCAGGGAACTTCTTAGATATGATGAAAGAAGTTGAAGCAGTGGGAAGCGATTTAGAAGATGCTCTTTCTTCTGCAAGCGCACCATCCATTCTGTTTAACTCACTGTCTATCAGTGGAGAATAATCAAAACAAGTCCTCTTTAAGGGGACTTTTTTAATTCAAAAAATAAGAAGCTCTTTGATAAGTCAAAGAGCTTCTTCATCATCATTATCTTTTGTTTCAGTACGAATTACCTTAAGAGAAGAAACAACTAAATCATCAGTTTCTTCAATAATAATATGATAATTCTTATAATCAAAGGAATCATTTACTTTTGGATAATCATCCAGGATTTCTGTAATCCATCCATTAACAGTGATAATATAATCATCTAATTCTGGATCTTCTATTTCAAAGTATTCTAAGAAATCATTCAGCATCATGCTTCCATCTGCTAGGAATTCATTTTCGGATACTTGAAGTATTTCTTCTTCAATTGTATCTGTTTCATCCCAGATTTCTCCAACGAGTTCTTCAAGAATATCTTCCATTGTAACGATGCCAAGAGTTCCACCATGGTCATCAGTGACAATCGCCATGTGAATTTTACTTCTTTGCATTAAATCAAGAACTTCAGGAAGTTTTTTGGTTTGTGGTACAAACAGAGGTTCTTGAAGCATTTCCTTAATATCTGGCTGATCTGTATCTAACAGTTCTTTTAATAAAAGATTCACTGGAAGAATACCAATGATATTGTCAATGGTATCTTCAAATACTGGGATACGTGAATATTCAGAATTTAAGGCAGTTTCGATGATTTCTTTAGTAGAATCATTGATATCCAAAGCTGTCATTTCTACTCGATGGGTAGATATTTCTTGAACTTCAGTTTCATCAAATTCAATGGCTGATTGAAGCAATTCACTGCAATCTTCATCAATCACACCTTCTTCTTCAACGGTTTCGATGATGGTTACTAAATCTTCATAAGTGATTGACGTATCCGTTTTTGCCCATGCCCAGCTTTTTGAGATAACATGAATGATTTTACCAAACAGCCATACAAATGGTCTAGTAATCAACAGTACTACTTTCATGATTGGCGATACTGCTAAGGCATAGCTGTCACAGAATTGTTTTGCGAGCTGTTTTGGGACAATTTCCCCAAAGATAAGAAGCAGAATTGTCATGACTGCAGTTGCCACTGCAACCCCTGCATCTCCTACCAGCGCCATTGCGATGACAGTTGCAACAGAGGAGGAGGCAATGTTGACTAGATTGTTTCCAATCAGTACTGCAGTAAGAGTTTTGTCATAATGTTCACTGATTTCTTGTGCCCATTTCCCTTTTTTATCACCAGACTCTGCCGCTTTTTTTAATCGTGACTTATTGGCAGAAGCATAAGCTATTTCAGAAGATGAGAAGAAAGCGGAACCAATCAAAAGTAACACAATCGCTAAATACGGGTTCATTCTTCCACCTCCTTCAGATTATCACTGAAAGACGCATCTTGTTCATCAAAGATTTCACCAACGAGCTCTTCCATGATATCTTCCATGGTGACAACACCTACAGTTTTTTCATCTTCACCAGTGACAATGCACATATGAGTTCTAGATTGTGTCATTTGATCAAATAAATCATCAATCAGTTTGTTTTCTGGAACTAGTAATACTTTATGCATTGCCTTTTTTACAGAAACTGGTTTTTTTCTGGATAGATAAATTTTAATATACTGTCTGGCATCAAGAACACCGATAAGATGATCTTTATGTTTCTTGTATACAGGAAGTCTTGAATAAGGTGTATTTTTAATGATTTCAAGCACTTTTAAAGGTTCAGTATATTCTTCTATACTGATTAGATGTTCAATGGGTGTCATGATATCTTTTGCAGTTGTTTCATCAAATTCTAGAGCTGAATGAAGCAGTTCACTTCGTTGAGGACCGTCTTCTTCAGTTTCAGCTAAAGAGTCTATGATTTCAATCAGTTCATCTTCAGTGACTGAAGGTGAAGCTTCAGCTTTAAATAAACTGGATATAAAATTAGCCAATGCATCAAATATTGCAGAAAAAGGTGCTAGAATCTTCATTAGACAATACAATGATTTCGCAAAGAATAATGCAGTAGATTCTGGACAGTCTTTGGCAAACTGCTTTGGAATCATCTCAGAGACAAGAAACACAACTACGGTGGTCACTAATGTAGAATAGGCGGTATAGCCTTCTCCCCATGTTTTAGTGACAATGTATGTTGCGATAGAAGCAGTTCCGATATGCATTAAATTGTTTCCGATTAATAAAGTAGATAATGCTTTATTAAAGTGATTTAAAATATATTCGGCATATTTCGCTCGTTTTTCACCTTCATCAGCACGATGCTTAATTCGCATTGGATTGACTGAAGCGAATGCTGTTTCAGATGCAGCAAAGTATCCTCCGCCAATAATCAATGCGATCAGTACTACAAATAATATCCAAATGTCCGTGTCCATATGAGTTCATCATCTCCCTTGATATAATAATAATTATCTATTATTTATTCAATCTTCGCAAGTGCTAAATGCATCAGGACATTAATTGAACGATTCACCCACAATGCTGTATCGCGTTCATTTCCATGGTTTGATTGTTTTTGTATAGTTTAGCAGTATTCTAAACGATAAAAAGTAATATTACCCAGGAAATAAACCATCTTTTGTAACATTCCAAATTGTTGTACGATAAATAAGATGAAAGGAGTGCAGAAGATGGATGAAATCATGAGAACATATGCCAATGATGTGAAGCGCTTCTGCATGTCTTTGTGTCATGATGAACAAATGGCAGAGGAATTAACACAGGAAACTTTCTATCGTGCTTTAAAAACGATTCATCATTATGATGGCTCATGTTTGATGACCACATGGCTATTTACTATTGCGAAAAGAGTGTGGATAGATACATTAAGAAAAAAGAAAACAGTGAGTTTAGATGAAATCGCAGAAGATCAATTCAGAACAGATGAAACACCTGAAGTCCTGTTTGACAGGAAACAAAGGATGGAACTGTTGATGACAATCATTGATGAAATCAAAGAGCCAGAGAAGTCTGTGTTTTTAATGAGAGCTGTGCTGGATCATAGCTACAAAGAAATTGGAAAAGCTTTGGGGAAAAGTGAAAACTGGACAAGAGTCACGTATTATCGTGTAAGAATGAAACTGATGGAGAGGGTGAAACAATATGAAGATACATTGTGATGTAATACAGGATTTGATTCCTTCTTATTTGGATGGAATCTGTTCTGAGAAAACAAAAGAACTTGTAGAAGAACATCTTTTAGAATGTGAACAGTGTCGTGTTTTTGTAGAATCCCTAAAAACTGATTTAATACCAGAAATTCCCCAGATAGATGCAAAAAAGCCATGGCTGAAAGTGAAAAGACAGACCTTGATGAAGATGATTCTTGTTTTTGTGGTTAGTCCATTCATTTTATTGAGTGGCTTTGTCGTAGGGTGTACACTTTCTGGTGAAGGGTTAACGTTAGATGCTTTGTTGTATCAAGATGAGGCAAATGAATTCTTACAGGCATTGTCCTTATCTGATTATGCAGAAGCTTCTCGGTATTTGAGCTGTTATGGTGCAGATGATGTTTCTTTAGAGCGTGCTGAATGGACACTAAGAATGGAAGAGTCCAACATTGAGTTTTCAAACATGCAATACTCACCGCTTTGGGGGGATGATGGTTTAGCAATGACAAGAGTTACAACCGTACTTTCTACTGGAGAATTGATTGAATTTAGACTTATGGTCCAAGGAAATGGTCTTTCTGTATCTTCTGTCTATGTTTATGGAAGTGATGAACTTCAGGAATATTTGCAGGATATGATGACTAGTCATAATCCGGGATAAAAAATGAAAAGTTTATGGTACAATAATGTCAGGAAATAGGTGAGAGTATGAAAGAATATAGTTCTGTTGTGATTGTAGCTCTTGTGATTGCGATGTATTGGATAGCAACCACATTGTATAGAAGAAAGCTGGCACATGATTTGACAGCTTCAATGGTCAATGAAGATATTGAAAAGTATAGAAAGATTCTCTATTCAAGAAGAGCCATTCTGTTTTTAAATCCCAATGTTGTGAACTTGTTTAAGGCGACAGATCAATATGGGCAAGGAGAATTAGAGTTGGCAGAAAAAACAATCAGACTTGTTCAATATACGAAATTAAGTACAGAACATCTGGTGAATTATTTTCAGCTTCGCTCAATGATTTGTCTGGATCGTCAGGATGGCAAAGAATACAAAGCACTGCGAGAAGAGATTAAGGGTATTCGCAATGAACAGAATGCGGAAGCGATAGATGCAATGCTGAAAGAAAACTCAATCAATGATCGTCTTCACTTTCACTATGATGTGAGTGTCATCAAAGATTTAAGAGAATTGATTCAGCAGAGTGATGAATCAATTCATGGTACATTGTTATTTTCGCTAGCGAAAGCTTATCATTTGAATGGTCAAGACAAAGAGGCAAAAGATGCTTTGTTGAAGGCGAAAGAAAAAATGGTAGGAACTGTGGCAGAAGAACTCATTGATTCTGCTTTGATAGATATTCGGATTTTAGATAATTAAGAGGCTGTGACAAATAGAGAAAATGTGAATTCTCTAGGTGTCACAGCCTTTCTTTAGTGCTGAGCAGGGGACAAGTCTAGGTGGTTGCAAAGTTCCACCGCCCAAAAGAGGAAATCCCTATCTTTTTTTGATGATGTTGAGCTGATACAATTCTGGATGCATGTACAATTCTGTATAGTCAAAGACAGTGCCATCATGAATGTACGTTGTGTTACAGACACGAAGAATAGGTTGTTTTGGAGATAGTTTTAGCTGAGCTGCGATGTATTCGGGTGGGAAAATAGGTGTAATATTTTGATGAGCGTAATCTACAGTAAGGTTATGTTCATCAGCATACTTATATTTTGAACCTTGTAGAACCTTAATTGAAATTTCAGGATGCAAATCAACAGACATGAATGTCTTTTCAAACAATACGGGCTCATTGTCTGCATAACGAGTTCGTTCAATGTAGTAAATCAGATCTTTTGGCTTGATTTTTAATAAGCTTGCAACTGTATTTCCAGCTTCTGTTATGTTGAAAGAAACAACCTTGCTGGAAGGCGTTTTTCCCATTTCTAAGATGTCCTCAGTAAAACTTTTTAAAAGAGGTGTTCTTTGAATGGCGCGTGATTTTTTTACAAAAGAGCCACTTCCCTGGTTTTTTAATATAAATCCTTTGTAAGCGAGATTCGATAAAGCTTGACGTACAGTAACGCGAGAACATTCATATTGTTTGGAAAGCTCCGCTTCGGTGGGTAAGGCGTGTTCCTCTTGATAAATACCAGAATTGATTTTATCAATGATGTCATTTTCAATGAGTTGATATTTAGGAACTTTGTTATTTTCGTTCATTATTATACCTCCAATGCGATTTGTATTGTTTTTTTTTGTGAATTTGTATTGTTAAATAAACACATTTTTACATAAGATATAATACAACAAAAAACTTGTATTGACAACTTTGTTTTTCGATTTTATCATGAAATCATAAGATAGATAAGGAGGATATAATCTTATGGCTTTATGGCAAGCATTTTTGATTGGCGTATTGGGCTATTTTGGTGTAAACCGTACACCTTGGCTCTTTGGTCAGTCAGGTGGTTTCAACGGCATCGCTTCTCCGCTAGTAGCATGTACAATTATGGGAGCTTTGCTGGGAAATCTTTCTGAAGGGATTGCAGTTGGTGTTGCGCTTCAGGCAATGTATTTAGGGGTAATTCAGCCAGGTGGCGCTCTTCCATCTGACCGTGGCTTCGCTACATTCATTGGTGGATCATTGGCAATCGCTTCTGGTACTGGTGTAGAAGGGGCAATTGCACTGGCAGTTCCACTGGGGCTTCTGGGTGCTGCAATGTTCCAGCTCTGCATGACTTTTAACTCTTACTTCCCACATCTGGGTGATAAGGCTGCTGCTGAAGGTGATCGCAAGGGAATTGTTCGCGCTCAGCTGTTGGCACAGGTTCCAACTTTCTTGATTTATGTTACAATTTATACAGTTGCTAACTACTTTGGTGTTGAACTGATTCAGGGAATTATCGCTGCTCTTCCACCACAGATTACAACAGCCCTGTCTAAGATGGCTGGTGTTCTTCCTGCAGTTGGTTTCGCTATGCTGCTGAAATACATCATCGCTCCATCTCAGATTTGGATGTTTGGCTTCTTCGTAATGGGCTTTGTTCTTCTGAAGAACACAAGCTTCAACATCGTGTCTTTGACACTTTTCGCAATTGGTGTTGCAATTATGTTTACTGTAGCACGTTATGGCAATGACCTGTTTGGTACAGGACGTTCCGCTGGACAGAATGGAGATGACGCATATGACGAATAAACTGACTAAAAAAGATGTTCAGCAGGCTGCATGGACAAATGTATTCTTCCATCACTGTGCACAGAACTATGAACGTATGATGGGGCTGGCATTCTGCCATACACTGTCAAAACCTCTGGAAAAACTCTATCCTGAAAAAGAAGATTATAAAAAGGCTCTTCAGCGCCATATGAACTTCTATAATACTGAACCTACTTTGGGATCTATCATTCCTGGCATCATTCTGGGACTTGAAGAAGGTAAAGCTAATGGCGATGAAGTCACTGAAGAAATGATCCTTGGTACAAAGACTGCTTTGATGGGTCCTTTCGCAGGTATTGGTGACTCTTTGATTGGTGCTACTTATCAGTCAATTATCGCTTCTATCGCAATCGCACTGAGCACTGATGGTTCATTGCTGGGTGTTCTGTTCTTCTTGCTGTTCCATGCAGGCGGAACAATCTTCATGAAATATGCATTATTCATGAAGGGTTATGAACTTGGTTTGAAGGTTCTTGAAATCCTGACTCCAAAAGTAACTGAAATGGCAACTACATTCTTGGGCGTTGTTGGTCTGATCGTTGTTGGTGGTATTACTGCAAATACAGTGAAACTTCCAATCGCATTCCAGTACACTTCAGGTGAACTGGTAATCAACATTCAGAACATTCTGGATAAGATTATGCCGGGTATGCTGCCTCTGGCTGTTACAATTCTGATTTGGTATCTGTATGCTAAGAAGAACTGGTCAGCAGTCAAAGTATTGGTTACAATGCTGGTAACAGTTATTGTATTGGTATTCTTAGGGATTATGTAATGAATGAGATAGAAGTCAGCTTGCTTGACTTCTATCTTTCTACTGAATAAGCCAGCTGATGGTTTACTCAGTAGAAAGAAGGAAAGGGGCGTTATGATGAGGGATATTGTACTGATTTTATCAGATCAGCACAGCGGATGTGCTGTACAGAGTGAAAACCCTGCTGTTTATACGCCTTTTTTAGCTGAATTGGAATCAAATGCGCAAGTTTTTGAGTCGGCGTACTGCAATTGTCCATTGTGTGTACCATCTAGAATGTCTTTTCTTAGCGGTAAAGCACCTCATGAACTTGAAATCTATGATAATGATACAGTGCTTTCTGGTGAAGTGCAGACGATTGCTCATCAGATGAGTAGTGCTGGCTACCGTACTGTATTATGTGGAAGAATGCATTTTAAAGGTGAAGATCAGCTTCATGGATTTGAAGAGCGTTATGTTGGAGACATCACGACCCAATGGTGGGGACAGAAACGTACTGATTTGGGGGCTTTTCAAGGTACAATGCAGATGAAAGGCTGTTTAAATGATTATGGATATGGAAATTCACCAGTGCAAGAATATGATGAAGCAGTGTTTAAGAAAAGTTTAGAACTTCTTGAAGAAGATTCAGATCGCCCTTTGTTTCTTGTGATTGGATTTTATGGTCCTCACTTTCCATATTGTTCAAAAAAAGACACGTTTGATCGTGCTTATGAAAAAGTTTTGGATGTCAGTGATGCTTCATTGAATTGTGATGGAATTTATTCTGACATGATTCAACATTTAGATGATGAAGGTCTGCGTCATATTCGCAGCGCTTATTATGGCTTGATTGAACAGTTAGATGGAATGCTGAAAGAAATTCATACATCTGTTCGCAAACATCATCAGGATGCACTTCTAATTTATACATCAGATCATGGAGATCAAATAGGTAAGCGTAAATTGTATGGCAAAAAAACATTATATGAAGAATCGATTCGAATTCCGCTTTTGATTGAAGATTTGAATAAAAAGCCTACACGCTATACACATGAAGTCTCTTTGCTGAATCTGCATGCCACTGTTCTGGATGAAGCTAAAATAAACTCAATAGAGCAAACAGTTTATGAGATGAATAATCCGGTTTTAATTACTTCTTTGATTGAAAAAGATGGAAAAGAGCAGCTTGTTCAAAGTGTGATTCATCAAGGAATGAAACTAGTAAAAACAGATCAATTTCATCTATATTCATTAAAAAATGATCCAAATGAATTAAAAGATGTGATAGACGAATATCCACTGCTTGCCAAGCAGCTTGCTAGCCGTTTAGTGGATGATCAAACGATTTTAAGTCATCGACCAGA